>CAIXHI010000132.1 GCA_903919215.1 uncultured Acidimicrobiaceae bacterium | reverse complement strand
GAGAGGTGCGAGAGTTGCCAATACGCCGCGGCAACAACGGCCATTCCGACGGTGACCGGAACGCGAGCCCCAAGCTTGTCGACCAGCTTGCCGCCCACCGGCAGTGTGATCGCCATTCCCACTGCGGACGGCATCATCAGCCAACCGACGGTGCTCGCCGGAATACCGCGCAGCCCTTGGAGTTCGAGCGGGATATACACGATGCGCGCAAATTGCGCCAGCGTGGACAGCGACATCACCACCAGCGACAGCGCGAACACTGGGTTCGTGAAAAGGCGGATCTCGGCGAGCGGCGACTCGATACTGACCGCACGGATCACGAACAACGTCAGCAGCCCGCCACCGACGACGAGCAACAGGACAACGCTGCCAGAACTCCAGCCCCACGAACCACCTTGTTGCAGACCCACCAGCAACGCGACGAGCCCTACCGCCACCACGACGAAGCCGAGCAGATCGAACGTGCGGCGAGCAACGGGGGCGGATTCGCGGAGGAGTCGAGCAGTGACCGGAGCGGCCATGAGCCCAATGGGCACGTTGATCAAGAACAACCAACGCCAACCGATCGATGACACCAATGTGCCACCCAGCACCGGGCCGATGGCAGGAGCCGCCATCAAAGCGATCGAGAAGTAGCCGATCGCACGGCCACGCTCACTCGGCTCGAACAAGTCGTAGATGATCGCCATCGCGATCGGCACCACGATGCCGCCTCCCGCGCCCTGCAGCGCACGAGCCGCGATCAGCCATCCAAAGCCGGGTGCGACGCTGCATGCCAGCGAGCCGAGCGTGAACACACCGAGCGCATAGATGTACACGCGCGCCCGACCGAAGCGATCACCCAACCACCCGCTGACGAGTTGCGCCACACCGAGGGCCACGATGTAGGAGGTGATCACCCACTCGATGTTCTTGTCGGCGTGGAAATCATCAGCCACCGCTCTCAGCCCGAGGCTGACGATGGTGGTGTCGAGCACGACCATGAACGTGCCCAACAGCACGATCCACAGCGCCTTCCACTGGTACGGCAAATTCGTGAACCGACCGGTCTTGGCCGTTGCCTCGGTTGCGGCTTTCACGAACGACCTCCCCGTAGTCATCCAATGATGACATCCGTCCGGTCAGCATACATCTAGCCACGCCAACGGGAGTGGACGCGAGGTGACACGAGTGTAAGATTCGGGACGACGCCAGAGAGCGCAACGAGTGGGGGCACCATGAGTATCGATCACGAGCAGATCCGCGCGTTCATGCACCAACAGGGCCAGCAGTGGAACGCGGGCGATCGCGACGGGTTTCTCGCCACCTATCGAGCGATCGCGCCGAACGGGTTCCGCATCGAGTTTCCGGTGGGCCAAGCCCCCAAGGACGGGCCGGCCGTGATGGACCAGCTGTGGGCCGGCTACCAAGGCAAGATGTTCATGACCTACCCCGTCATCGCCTTCGGGGGGAACGGCGAGTTCGCGGTGATCGAGAAGGTGGATGCACCCGTCGACGGCGAGACGCATACCCACCACACGATCCACAGTTACGTGGTGCGCGACGGCGAAATGCTCATCCGTTACTTCACGGATGCGGCACCGGCCACCACGGCGACGGACGCCACCCGCGACTTCCTCACCCGCCAGTACGACCATTGGAACGCGGGTGAGCGCGACGAGTTCTTCGCCGCCTACGACACGTTCACCGGCGACCGCTTCGACGTCGAGTTCCCGCCCGGTACACCCCCGAACCCCGGCACGCCGATGCTCGAGCAGTTGTGGCAGGGCTACCAGGCCACCACGAAGCTGCGCTACCGGCAGATCGTGGTCGCCGAGAGCAACGAAGCCGCAGTGTGGGTGGGCAATGAACGCGAAGTCGATGGCCAGCCGCAGGTGAACAACAGCATCGAGTTCTATTCAGTGCGCGACGACGGATTGCACATCCGCTACTTCCACGAGGGTCACTGATGCCCGAGCCCACACACCATCTGCGCACCTGCCACCTGTGTGAGGCGATGTGCGGGATCGAGGTGCGAGTGGAGGCCGGGCAGATCACGCGTATCCGCGCCAACCAGGACGACATCTGGAGCAAGGGCCACCTGTGCCCGAAGGGCGCGACGCTCGGTCGCCTGCACCACGACCCCGACCGACTGCGCACCCCGCTGGTGCGCGACGCGAGCGGCGTGCTGCAACCGGCCAGCTGGGACGATGCCTTCGCCCGCGCCGAAGAGATCCTGCACGGCGTCATCGCCCGCCACGGTCGCGGTTCGTTGGCACTCCGTACCGGCAACGCGGCTGGTCGCAGCGCATCGCTCAGCCGGTATCTCGCGGCGTTCTCCGGGCTGGCCAAGATCGCCCGCTACGGCAGCAGCACCGTCGACCAGCAGCCCAAGAACGTGAGCTGCAACCTGATGTACGGCAACGCGTGGAAGATCGCCGTACCCGATATCGCGCGCACCGATTACTTCCTGGTGATGGGCGCCAACCCGGCCGAGTCGATGGGCAGCATTCTTGCGTTCCCCGATGTCCTCGGTGAGATCGAGCGCATCCGCGAACGCGGCGGCCGCACTGTGGTGATCGATCCTGTCCGCACACGGACCGCGAAGATCGCCGACGAGTGGGTACCGATCGTGCCCGGCACGGATGCACTGTTCCTGCTGGCGGTGTGCAATGTGTTGTTCGCCGACGGCCTGGTCCACCTCGGCCGCCTCGCCGACGACGTCAATGGTGTCGAAGCCGTGCGCGACGTGTGCGCCGAGTTCACGCCCGAATCAGTCGCAGCAGTCACCGGCGTGCCCGCAGCCACCACCCGTCGGATCGCACACGACATCGCTGCGGCCCGCGCCGCCGCGGTGTACGGCCGCATCGGTCTGTGCACCCAGGAGTTCGGCACGCTCGCGTCGTGGCTCACCGATGTGGTGGCGATCCTCACGGGCCACTTCGACGAGCCCGGCACGCTGATGTTCGCCAACCCGGTGGCGCCGTTCATGGACATCCTGCCGTCGCGGCCATTCACTGTCGGCACTACCCACACCCGTGTGCGTGGTGCGCCCGAGGTCATCGGCGAAGTGCCCGCGGCCTGCTTGGCAGAGGAGATCGATACCCCAGGCGAAGGGCAGATCAAGGGGTTGATCACGATGGGCTGCAACCCGGTGATCAGTGCGCCCGACTCGGGCCGGCTCGATGCCGCGCTGCCCCTGCTGGAGGGCATGATCAGCATCGACTTGTACGTCAACGCGACCACACGCCACGCCGACGTGATCTTCCCGGCGACGTCACCGTTCGAGCAGCCACACAGCGATATCTGGTCATGGATCTTCGCGCTGCGCAGCGGTATCAAACACCACGATCCGCTGTTCGAATCACCCACCGATTGGGTGCCCGAATGGCAAGTGCTGCTGCGCCTCGGTGCGCTCGTCAACGGAATGCGCAACGACGAGATCGACATCGCCGAACTCGATGATGCGTTCTTCGCCAACCTGTGCACGTACGCGGGCCTCGACCCGGAGCCGATCCTCGCGACCTCGCCGACACCCGGCCCGGAACGGATCATCGACTGGGCCATTCGCCTCGGCCCATGGGGCGACCACTATGGGGAACGCCCCGACGGCCTCACGATGGACAAGGTGCGCGACGCTCCGCAGGGACTCGACTTCGGACCTGCGATTCCGCGGCTGCCCGAGATGCTGACCACCGCGTCGGGGAAGATCGAGCTCGCGCCCGAGTTCATCCTCTCCGATCTGCCCCGCCTGCGCACACTGCTCACCCGCGAGCAACCGCCGATCGTGCTCGTCAGCCGTCGCCATGCGCGCTCGCTGAACTCATGGATGCACAACCTGCTGCCACTGGTGAAGGGCAAGCCGCGCTGCACCCTGCACATCCACCCCACAGACGCCGCCCGCCTGGGCCTCGTCGACAACGCGCTCGCCACGGTGGCCAACGACACCGGCTCGGTCGACGTGCACGTCGAGGTCACTGACGACATCCTTCCCGGTGTCGTCAGCCTGCCCCACGGCTGGAGCCAGGACCACGACGGTATGCAGATGGAGGTCTCGCGCCAGTACGCCGGTGTGCTGAACAACTACCTCTCGCCTGGCGACCTGCTCGACGAGATCTCCGGCAACGCCGTGCTCAACGGCATCCCCGTCACCGTCTCCCCCACCGTGCTGGAAGGATCCACCCGATGAGCATGGTCGTCCACCTGCAAGCATTCAGCGGCACCGAACTCGAGGCGCGTGCCGAGATCCAGGCGATGGGTTGGTACCCGTATGCCAGCGATGTCGCCGCCGAGCACAACGAGCCGCACTTCCACCCGTTCGACTCGATCGTGTTCATCGTCGACGGTGTGTTGCGATTCCACGATGTCGTCACCAGCGAGTTCCACGTATGTCCACCCGGCACCCGCATCGACGACATCGGCGAGAACGTGCACCGCGAAGACCACGAGGGCTACCGGGCGATCGTCGCCTTCGCTGAAGACCCTGCAGTGCTGTTCGCCTCAGCGACGAAACAGGAAACCAGCGAATGATCGAACGAATTGTCGACATCACCACGCCCGACGGCGTGATGCCCACGTTGGTGTTCCACCCCGAGCACGACGGGCCACACCCTGTGGTGCTGTACCTGATGGACGCGCCCAGCATCCGCCCGGCGTTGAAGGACATGGCCACACGGCTGGCCAGCGCGGGGTACTACGTGATGCTGCCGTTCCTGTATTACCGAGGCAGCGAGTTCCGCGAGTTCGGGATGAGCGACGAGGACATGCACGCTCGTAAGGAACTGATGGGCACGATCACGCCCACGAACATCGTGCCCGACGCCGAGGCACTGCTGGCGTTCGCCGCGGCCGACCCTGCAGCACGTGGCGGCAAGGTGGGTGCCGTAGGCTTCTGCATGAGCGGTGGCCTGGCGGTTTCGTTGGCCAAGGCGCTGCCCGAACGTGTCGCCGCAGCCGCATCGATCCACGGCGCATGGCTCGTGCGCGACACGCCAGATTCCCCGCACCTCGGAGTCGACGCCATCGAGGGCGAGTTGTACTTCGGGTGGTGCGACAACGATGTCACCGCCCCTGCCGCCGACGTGCCGATCATGCGCGAGGCGCTCGAGCGCGCTGGCGTGCGGCACACGATCGACTGGTTCACCGACGCGGTGCACGGTTATGCCCCGCCAGGGACGGAGCGCTACCACCGGGCTGCATCAGAACTGCACTGGGAGCGCGTGCACTCCCTCCTGCGCAGGAACCTCTAGCGGCCGAACCGGGAAGGATCGGTTCCGGATTCCGGAACGGAT
>CAIXHI010000131.1 GCA_903919215.1 uncultured Acidimicrobiaceae bacterium | reverse complement strand
GTGCTCAAGGAAATCCGCACGCGCGGCGACATCATCCTGTTCATCGACGAGATCCACACGCTCGTCGGTGCCGGCGCCGCCGAAGGTGCCATCGACGCAGCGAGCATCCTCAAGCCGATGCTTGCCCGCGGCGAGCTGCAGACCATCGGTGCCACCACGCTCGATGAGTACCGCAAGCACCTCGAGAAGGACGCCGCACTCGAGCGTCGCTTCCAGCCGGTGAAGGTGGAAGAGCCCACGCTGGCCCACACCATCGAGATCCTCAAGGGTGTGCGCGAGAAGTACGAAGCCCACCACCGTGTCACCATCACCGATCAGGCGATCGTCGCCGCTGCCAACCTGGCCGACCGCTACATCAGCGACCGCCACCTTCCCGACAAGGCGATCGACCTCATCGACGAGGCGGGCAGCCGGCTGCGCATCAAGCGCATGGCCACTCCCCCGGATCTGAAGGAACTCGACACCAAGCTGATCGAGGTGCAAGAAGCCAAGAAGCGCGCCGTCGAGGAGCAGCGTTTCGAGGAAGCCGGCCGTCTGCGCGACCAGGAGAAGAACCTGCTCGAGGAGAAGGCCGCCAAGGAGATCGAGATCAAGGCCAGCGGCGTCGACCTGTTCGACGAGGTGGACGAAGAAGCGATCGCCGAAGTGCTCAGCCTCTGGACCGGTATTCCGGTGTTCAAGCTCACCGAGGAAGAGACCGCCAAGCTGCTCAACATGGAAGGTCAGCTGCACAAGCGGATGATCGGCCAGGAGAACGCGATCCGAGCTGTCAGCCAGAGCGTGCGCCGCACACGTGCGGGCCTCAAGGATCCCAAGCGCCCCAGCGGCTCGTTCATCTTCCTCGGCCCCACCGGCGTCGGCAAGACCGAGTTGGCCAAGACGCTCGCCGAGTTCCTTTTCGGTGACGAGCAGTCGCTCATCTCGCTCGACATGTCCGAGTACCAGGAGAAGCACACGGTCAGCCGCCTCGTGGGTTCGCCCCCCGGCTACGTCGGCTACGAAGAGGGCGGCCAGCTCACCGAGGCCGTGCGCCGCAAGCCGTTCAGCGTGGTGCTGTTCGACGAGATCGAGAAGGCCCACCCCGACGTGTTCAACACGTTGCTCCAGATCCTGGAGGAAGGCCGTCTCACCGACAGCCAGGGCCGCACGGTCGACTTCCGTAACACGGTGCTGATCATGACCAGCAACCTGGGCAGCAGCGATCTGCGCAAGGCCAACGTCGGCTTCACCAAGGTCGACGCAGCGATGAGCTACGAGCGGATGAAGGACAAGGTCACCGAAGCGCTGAAGGGCCACTTCCGTCCCGAGTTCCTCAACCGCGTGGACGAGATCATCGTCTTCCATGAACTCGCCCGCGACGAGGTCATGCAGATGGTCGATCTGATGACCAAGCGCCTCACCGGTCAGCTGGAAGGCCAGGGTCTGGGCATCGAGCTCACACAGTCGGCCAAGGAACTGCTGGCGGAAAAGGGTTACGACCCGCAGCTGGGCGCACGCCCGCTCCGTCGTGCAATCCAGCGGATGATCGAAGACGTGCTCAGCGAGAAGATCCTGTACAAGGAGTTCCACGCGGGCGAGATCATCGTCGTCGACACCGAGGACGACCCGGAACGACCCGGCGAGATGAAGCTGAAGTTCACCGCTGTCGAGGGCTTCCAACCCCCGGCCGTGGTGGAACTCGCGACCACCGCCGCGACCGACGCCACAGAGCCACCCACGCCCACACCCACATCCGCACCCACAGAGTGATCAACGACGCTGCAGATCTGCACTAGCGTTTCCCCCGACAGACAACACATGGGGGTTTCTGATGGCTGTGACATTCGAAATTGACTACACCGCACCACGTAGTCGGCTGACCAACTTCTTCCGCTACTTCATGGCGATCCCGCACCTGATCTGTGTGGGCGTCCTGAGCCTGGTCGCACAGTTCGTGGCCATGTTGCAGTGGTTCGCCATCTTGTTCACGGGGAAGCGCAACCGGGGACTGTGGAACTTTCAGGTCGGCGT
>CAIXHI010000130.1 GCA_903919215.1 uncultured Acidimicrobiaceae bacterium | reverse complement strand
GAGGTGGTCGAGGCGTGCTTCATCGAAGGGCTGATCAAAGTGGTGTTCGCCACCGAGACCCTCGCGGTGGGGATCAACATGCCGGCCAAGACCGTGGTGATCGAAAAGCTCAGCAAGTTCACCGGCGACCACCACACATTCCTGACGCCGGGCGAGTACACCCAACTCACTGGCCGTGCCGGTCGTCGTGGTCTTGACGACCTCGGCAACGCGGTCGTGCTGTGGAGCCCGTTCGTGCCCTTCGAGCAGATCGCAACGCTTGCGGCCAGCCGTACGTTCCACCTCAACTCGGCGTTCCGGCCGACGTACAACATGGCCGCAAACCTGGTGCGTTCGTACACCAGTGAGCGCGCCCACCACCTGTTGAACTTGTCCTTCGCCCAGTACCAGGCAGACTTCGAAGTCGTGCGGATCGAGGCTCGCCTCGAACGTCGTCAGCGGCACCTCGACGAACTCCTGGCGAAGGCCGCCAGCCCATTCGGCGACATCGACGAGTACCGTCGAATTCAGGAGCGCGAGAAGGAGCCAGCGGCACACGGGGGAGCAGCGCGTCGCGACGACCCGGTTTCCGTTGCGTTGCTGAAGCTGCGTCCTGGTGATGTGTTGTACGTGGAGAAGGGCCGCTATCTGGGCCGGGTGGCAATCCTGGCCAGCGCGTTCCGCAAGGGTGGGGTGCGGTTGACGACCCTTACGACTCGCCGCGATCTGCTGATGCTCGCCGCTGCCGACTTCGACGAAGCCCCGGTCGCGATCGGCCGCATCGAACTACCACCGGAGTTCGCACCGAACCGCAACGACTTCCAGCGTCAGGTGGCGATCCGCCTCGAGCGCGCTGAGTGCGCACCCCACGCTCGTCGGCGCAAGGTCGTGCCCGAGTACGACGGGGTGCACCCCGTGGAGGACGATCCGGATCTGGCCGATCGACTGAAGTTCGCGATTCAGGCCCAACGTGTGGCGACCGAGATCGACGAACTCCGGGCGCGGGTCAGCGGCCGCAGTCAGTCCATCGCCCGCGACTTCGATCGGGTGCTCCACATCCTGGAGAAGTGGGGCTACGTGGACGGGTGGACGCTCACCGAGGCCGGGGGCACCCTCGCCGGACTGTTCCACGAAAGTGATCTGCTGGTGGCGGAGTGTCTTCGACGCGGCCTACTCGATGGCCTCGACGCCGCGTCGCTGGCGGGCCTGGCAAGTGTGTTCGTGTACGAGCACCGCAGCCCCGAGGATCCGCCGACGCCGTGGTATCCGTCGGAGATGGTGCGTCGACGGTGGCAGTCGATTGCCGAGATCAGTTACCACCTCCAAGATGCAGAGGAAGCGGCCGGGTTGTCCGTCCATCGCCCACCCGACCCGACCTTCGTAGCGCTGGCGTATGCGTGGGCGGCGGGGGAGGGCTTTGCCGAAGTAGTGGGGGAGGAAGACCTCTCCGGCGGCGACTTCGTGCGCACGACCAAACAGTTGATCGACCTGCTGCGTCAGTTTGCACTTGTTGCTCCCGAGCGGGCCACGCGCCGAACTGCGGGTGAGGCCGCCGATCGCTTGTTCCGTGGTGTCGTGGCCTCATCGAGCACGGT
>CAIXHI010000129.1 GCA_903919215.1 uncultured Acidimicrobiaceae bacterium | reverse complement strand
GTGTTCCGCCGCGGCGGCCTCCAGTCCGGTGAACCATTGCGTGACGTGACTGTCGCCGAAGATCGTGATCGCGAGTGGCGCTCCGACGTCGCCGCGCTGGCAGCCGGACGGTGAGGTGCCACCGAAGCTGACGAGGCAGCCGTCGGTCCAGATTTCGAAGTCGTCCCCGGCCTGCCTGCTGACGGGGGGCGTGATGTTCTCCGGTAACAAATCGTTCGCCACGGAGGCTGCGATGAGCGGTTGTAACTCGGTGGCGATCTTCGTGTCGAGCTGCTGCTGCCACGAGGGTGGTGGCAATGTGGTGGTGGCTTGGCCGATGGTGGTGGACGACTCCACGACACGAGCGGTTGTGGTCGTGGTGCTCGCGATCGTGGGCGCCACGTAGCCGGTACTGAAGTGCAGATCTGCGGTCGCGCGCCCCACAACGACGGCGCCACCGACCACGAGGGCGATGGTCAGAGCACCCATGGCCAGTGAACGGGCCGCCGATCGCATCAGCAGCGGATGGTGGCGCAGTGGGTTCTCCAACAACCAGTAGCTGAGTGCTGCCAGCGCGACTGCACCGATGAGCACGGCGGCGCGCGGCAGCGCGCCAGGGGAGTCGACCCGGTCGTGGAGGATCATCAGCAGTGGCCAGTGCCACAGGTAGATGCCGTACGAACGCCCGCCGACCCACTGCAGCGGGGTCAGCGACAACAGGCGGCCGGGAGCACCGGCGGCGCCGATGGAGAGCACCACGGCCACTGTCCCGAGCACCGGCACGAGGGCAGCAGTTCCCGGGAACTGAGTGGTGCTGTCGAAGCGGAAGATGCTGTAGCCCGCTGCAGCGAGGCCCGCCCAACCGAGCACGCCGCGCCACGGCACCCGGTCGCGAGCACCCCACGCGAACGAACAGAGCGCACCCACGGCCAACTCCCAGGCACGCGACCAACTGGCGAAGTAGCCCCACACCGGGTCGGTGCGGGTGAGGCGCATCCCGACGGCAAAGCTGGCACCGGCGATCACCACGCACACCGTCACTGCCGTGCGGGTGACGTGCCGGCCAACTCGCCAGGCGAGCGCCAAGAGTGCCGGCCACACGAGATAGAACTGCTCCTCCACGGCAAGCGACCACCAGTGCTGTAGCAACGATGGCGGGCGGGTGGCCTGCAGGTAATCGGCGCCAACGGTTGCGAAGTGGAAGTTGGCCAGGAATCCACCGGCCCACAGCGTGTCCGTTGCCGTCTGGTGGGCGCGCACCGGGTCGAGCAGCCACACGGCCAACAGCAAGGTCACCAGTAACACCAAAGCGGCTGCTGGCAGCAGACGGCGGGCGCGACGAGCGTAGAAGTTGCGCAGCGAAATGCGGTGCGTGGCCTCGTACTCGCGGCGTAGCAGCGTCGTGATGAGGAACCCGGAGACGACGAAGAACACGTCCACCCCGACATACCCACCGCTGAACCCGAACCCGCCGTGGTAGAGCAGCACGCAGGCCACCGCGAGGGCGCGAAGGCCTTCGATCTCGCCCAACATGGGCGATTCCCGACTGGTCGCGCCTGCCATTCGGCGGAG
>CAIXHI010000128.1 GCA_903919215.1 uncultured Acidimicrobiaceae bacterium | reverse complement strand
TGGCGCGATCATCCTCGGCCACGCCCACCCCGCTGTCACGGCGGCGATCACTGCGGCGGCGTCCGGTGGCACCTCGTACGGTGCGCCCACTCCCGGCGAACTGTTGTTGGCGCAAGAGATCAGCCGCCGCGTCCCCAGTTGTGAGCGCGTACGTCTGATGAACTCGGGTACCGAGGCCACCAGCACAGCGGTACGACTGGCCCGCGGGTTCACCGGCCGCGACCGCCTCGTGATCTTCCACGGCAACTTCCACGGTGCCACCGATGCGCTGCTGGCGGCAGGTGGCAGCGGTGTGGCCACGCTGGGCCTCCCCGGTACGGCCGGTGTGCCGGCCAGCGCGGTGGCGAACACGCTGGTCGTGCCGTACAACAAGGTGCCGGTGCTCGACGAGCAGGTCGCCGCAGTGTTCGTCGAACCGGTCGCCGCGAACATGGGTGTGGTCGCACCTGCACCCGGATTCCTCGAAGGTCTGCGCGCCGAGTGTGATCGCGTCGGTGCGTTGTTGGTGTTCGATGAGGTAATCACCGGCTTCCGTCTTGGCACCGGTGGCGCGCAGGAGAAGTTCGGCGTGCGCGCGGATCTCACCACCTTCGGCAAAGTCATCGGCGGCGGCTTGCCCATCGGCGCTGTCGGCGGTCGCCGCGACATCATGGAGACGTTGTCGCCGCTCGGTCCGGTGTTCCATGCGGGCACGTTGGCCGGCAACCCACTGGCCACCGCTGCCGGCCGTGCGGCGCTCGAGCAACTCACGCCAGCCGTCTACGAACTGCTGCGCAGCCGAGCCGCGAAGTTGTCGGCGGTGCTCACCGCAGCGTGTGTCGCCGCCGGTCTGCCGGCCACGTTCCCCGTGGTGGGCACGCTGGTGGGCATGTACTTCGGTGAGGGCGCCGCGCCGACCAACTTCCAGCAGGCCAAGACCACCGATGAGGCCGTGTACCGAGCGTTCTTCCACGCGATGTTGTCCGCGGGTGTGGCCCTCGCCCCCGGCGCGTACGAGGCGTTGTTCGTCGGCCTCGGGCACACCGACGATGTGCTCGATGCCATCGGTGTCGCTGCTGGTCGTGCGGCGATGGTCGCTGCGGCCGCTCGCGCTGCCGGCTGACCTACGCTCGCACCCGTGCGGCAGTTCTTCACCCTGCGTTACTGGTTGACGCTGCTGGCACTCGGCGTGTTGCTGCTCCTGGTGGCCAAGTGCACCTCCGACTCGGGCGGCGGTGCGAGGTCGGTCGATCCTGGCGCGGGCCTACCGTCGGCCCCGACGCATCACGTCGACCTGCTGGTTCCGGTCATGCAGGTGCAGGCTCCGGGTGGTGTGGCGTTGACCGACGGGGTGTTGTCGGCTGACATGACGTTGCAGATCGATGCCACGCGCACGATGCTCGTGACCGCCGGTACCCCGGGTGCGTGGAACTGCCCGCTGTGGGAGCGGGAGCGTGAGTGCGTCGTTGCCGCCGACCTGTTGGGTGACGCGGTGCTGTGGTTCGAGGTGCTGCCTGGGGCACCCAACGTGACGATGAAGGTTGCGCCGGTGGTGGAGTTGCTGGCCGACAACATGGTGCGCCTGTCCAACGGTTGGATCGTGCCGCGCCTGGCGTTGGTGGAGCGGTCGTGCAGCGACGAGACGACGTCGCTGAAGCAGTTCGTCGACACCTTCGGCGACACTGCAACCGCCACGTTCAACTTCGAGTTGCAGAAGATCGTGAAGGTCACCTGCCCGCGCGGCGGTGCCACCACCACGACCGCGGTGCCGATCAGCACCATCCCAGTCGACACCGTGTTCGGCAGCACCGTGCCGGTGAGCACGGTGCCCGGGCAGACCACCACCACAGCCGAGCCGGGCTGACTCGGCTGGTGTTCAGGCTCGGTGGCGGGCCACTTCGTAGGTGGCCAGCGCGGCGGCGGCGCTGACGTTGAGGCTGCTGAGGCGACCGAGCATCGGGATGCTGACGATCATGTCGCAGCGTTCGCGCACCAGTCGCGACAACCCGTTGCCCTCGGCGCCGAGGACGAGACAGATCGCGTCGGCGGCCAGATCGCCGAGGTCGAACAGCGTGCGGTCGGCTTCATCGTCGAGGCCGACGATCCAGATTCCGGCATCCTTCATCCGCGACAGCGCGGCGGGAAGGCCACCGACCACGGCCATCGGCACGTACTCGACGGCACCGGCCGCGCTCTTGCACACCGTGGGTGTGACGTGCACTGCACGATGGCGGGGCAGCACGACACCGTGCACGCCAGCGCCGTCGCAGCAACGCAGCAGCGCGCCGAGGTTGCCCGGGTCGGTGACACCGTCGACCGCGACAAGGAACGGCATGCGGCCTGGTTTGCGGAGCAACAGCGTGTCGAGCTCCACCTCTTGCAGCGGTGACGCGAACGCAATGACACCCTGCGGGGCCTCGCTACGGGCCTGCATATCGAGTCGCTTACGCGCGGTCTGGGTGACAGTGATGCGCATTGTCTTCGCGATCTCGACGATGTCGCTGACGATCTCGCTCTCGTCGGGGTCGGAGGACACCCAGATCTCTTTCACGCGGCGGTTGCCAGCGATGAGCAGTTCGCGGACGGCCTGACGACCCTCCACCTGCTCGCCACCCAACGGCTTGTCGGTGGAGGAACCGCGGGGATCCTCACCCGGTCGGGCGATGCGGCCCGTGCGGCCAGCACCGCGCGAGGAGAACTGACGCGAGCCGGTGACACCACGGTTGCTGGCACCAGAGCGAGGGCTTTCGGTGCGCGAGCCACCGCCGGTGCGCGGGCCGCTGGAGCGTGGTCCGCTGGAGCGGCTGGAGCCGCCACCCGCGCCGCCCGCGCCGCCGCCACCGCCACCGACGCCGCCAACGCCACCGATCGCGCCGGGGCCGCCGCTGCGCCCTGAACTGGCGCCGCGCGATGCACCGCCGCTGCTGCTCGCAGGACGCTGCTTGCCCTTCCCAGTGCCCGAGACGCGTGCGCCGCGCGGACCTCCCTGTGCAGGCTTCTTCGGCTTCACGGTGCACCCACCTTGTTGATCACGGCCACCGCCCACACGGCGATGCCCTCCTGTCGTCCCAATGCGCCAAGTCCTTCGGCGCGGCGGCCCTTCACCGTGACCGGTGCGCCTGCGGCGTCGCTGAGACGCGCTTGCATCGCCGGTTTGTGTGGCGCCAACTTCGGTGCCTCGCACACCACGGAGCAGTCGACGTTGCCGATCTGCCAGCCAGCGGCGCGCACGAGGGCGGCCGCCTGCCGCAGAAGGATCAGCGAGTCGACACCTTTCCACTGTGGGTCGGTGTCGGGGAAGTGTTCGCCGATATCGCCCAGGCCGGCGGCGCCGAGCAGCGCGTCGGTGACAGCGTGCGCAACTGCGTCGGCGTCGCTGTGACCGTGCAGACCGGGATGGCCGTCGAACACGACGCCGCCCAGCACGAGTGGCCGTGTCGGGTCGTCGCTGAAGCGATGGATGTCGAAACCCTGCCCGACGCGAATCGCGGTCACCGGTCGGCTCTGCGCATTGACTTGTTCGCGTGCCCAGCGCAGATCATCGGGGTCGGTGATCTTGCGATTGCGAGCGTCGCCGGGGACTACCACCACGGTGCCGCCGGATGCTTCCACCAGTGCCGCGTCATCGGTGGCGTCGAGGCCATCGGCGTGCGCTGCGCGCAGCACCGAGGCGCGGAACGCCTGTGGGGTCTGCACCGCGCGTAGGTCGCCACGCACGGGGGTGTGCACCACGGTGCCGTCGGCCGCGATCTGTTTGATCGTGTCGGTGACCGGTGTGCCGGGGATGGCCGCGTCGGCACCCGCACTCACCGCGGCGATGACACGCTGGAAATCGGTGAGCCTGGCGAACGGCCGGGCCCCGTCGTGCACGCACACCACGGTGGCGTCGGCCGGAACGGCGGCCAGTCCGGCGCGCACGCTGTCGCTGCGACTGGCGCCGCCGGGGACCGCGCCTTCACGCTCGGCGTCGGCCGCGGGCACCACGATCACGACCCCGTCGCGCTGTCCGGTACATGCCTCGCGAGCGGCCTGCACCGACCAGTCGAGCACCCGCCGATCGCCCAATTGTTCGTACTGCTTGGGCCCGCCGAAGCGTTGTCCGGAGCCGCCAGCGACCACGATCGTCCACACGATCTCGGGGGCGCTCGACGCTTGCTGTGTGGACACGATGGCGAGGGTAGTACCGTCGGTTACACATGGCTCACGAAGAACTACTCGCCCGCACCGATTTCTTCGGTGACGCACCCACTTCGTTGTTGCGCGACCTGGCCGCTCATGGCTCGGAACTGCACCTCATCCGTGGTGACGTGCTGTTTCGCGAAGGTGATGTCGCCGACTCGCTGTACCTCGTTGTCAGCGGTCGAGTCGCTATCGCTATCGCCAATCCCATCGATCATCGCGAGACTGTCGTTTCGCTCATGGATGCCGGCGACCTGTTCGGCGAGATGTCGATGCTCGACGACGGAACCCGCTCGGCATTGGCCCGCGCGCTGGAACCGTCCACGGTGTTCGCCATCCCGTTCGACCCTGTGGTCAGTGCGTTTCGCAGCGACCCGAACTTGCTGTGGGGTGTCACCCGCTTGCTGGCCTCCCGCCTGCGGGTGATGGACGAAGCACTGGCCGACAGCGTCTTTCTCGATGTCACCGGCCGCACGGCCAAGCGACTACTGGAACTCTCCGAAGGCAACGATGAGTTCCAACTGCCGATCACTCAG
This sequence comes from uncultured Acidimicrobiaceae bacterium, assembly GCA_903919215.1. Lineage (GTDB taxonomy): Bacteria > Actinomycetota > Acidimicrobiia > Acidimicrobiales > Ilumatobacteraceae > UBA668. The sequence goes on along the minus strand of CAIXHI010000128.1, from coordinate 9,796 downwards.
GAAGAGTTGGCCGGCATGGTGGGTGCGTCCCGCGAACGGGTGAACAAGGCGATCGCCAGCTTCATCCGCTTGGGCTGGATCGATCAGCACGATCGCCACTACGTGCTGATCAAGCGCGACGCCCTCGAACTCCGCGCTCGCTAGTCATCGGTTTCTGGGAAGGAATCGTCCCAGATCGGCGTCTGGGAAGCGGCAGTCCCGGAAACCGGAACTGATCCTGCCCAGAACTGATCCTGCCCAGAACTGATCCTGCCCAGAACGAGGGGGCGGAGCGCGGTGGTGGGCGGCTCAGGCGTCGCGGCGGCTGACGGCGACGGAACCGAGCGCCACCAGCAGCAACGCGACACCGGCGAACAGTGCGCCGCCGGCCAGCCGCGACGGGCCTTCGGCGAAGCGGTCGACGAACACCAACCGCAGCCCGGCCTGGAACGGCATCCAACTGTTCAGGTTGCGCTTGCCGGTGATCAGGCCGAGCAGTCCACCGATCAATCCTTCGGCGATCAGCGGCCACACGATCAGCGTGGCCACTGCGGCCGGTGTGCTGCGCATCAGCAACCCGAGGCCGTAGCCGGCCAGCGACATCACGGCCACCAGCACGATGGCGCCGATCATGGCCGGGACCGCGGTGTCGACCGTGCTGAGTTCGATGGATGCACCGCGGCTACGGGCGATGGCACTGCCGCCGAACCATCCGATCGCGATCACCGTGGCGCCGATGGCCGTGGTGGTGAGCAGTGTCACCACACCCTTGGCCACCAGCACACGCAGGCGCCGGGGTGTGGCCGCGAACGTGGGGCGGATGGTGCCGAAGCCGAACTCGCTGGTGATCGCGGCGGCGGCGATGACACCGCACAGCAGTGAGCACACGACGGTGGTACCGGTGAGGGTGCTGACGAGATCTTGGGTGTTCAACCCGTTGAACCCGGTGTCGTCGCCACGGAAGTAGGCGGTGAGCAGCGTGACGACCAACGGGAAGACGACGGCGATGTTGCCCAGCACCCAGTTCATGCGCACGGTGCGCAACTTGATCCATTCGGCGCGCAGCAGGTTGATCATGCGGCACCGTCCATGTTCCCCGAGCGGAACTCCTGGGCGGCGGCGGTGACCTGCAAGAACGCGTCCTCCAGCGACCCGGTCTGCGGCGAGAGTTCGTACAGCACCACGCTGTGCGCTGCGGCCAGTTCGCCGATCGTGCGGCTGTCGCAGCCACGTACATGCCAGGTGGTGTCGTCGATCACTTCGATCGTCGCTCCCTGCTGCTCCAGCGCTTGTTGCAGCCCGACGATTCCCGGGCTCTGCACTCGCACCCAGCGTTCGGCGTGGCGCTCCACGAACTGGGCGACGGTGCCCTGCTCGAGCAGGCGGCCCTGACCGATCACGATCAGGTCGTGGGCCATCAGCGCGATCTCGGAGAGTTGGTGGCTGCTGACCAGCACGGTGCGTCCCTGGGAAGCGAGGTGGGTGAGCACATCGCGGATCCAGCGGATGCCCTCCGGGTCGAGCCCGTTGGCCGGCTCATCGAGGATCACGGTGGCCGGATCGCCCAACAGCACACCGGCGAGGCCCAGACGCTGCTTCATCCCCAGCGAGTAACTGCGCACCCGAGCGCCGGCCACGGAGGTGAGACCGACCAGTTCGAGCACCTCGTCCACTCGCCGACGGGGCAGACCGTTGCTCGCTGCCAGCCAGCGCAGATGGTTGCGACCGCTGCGGCCGGGGTGCACGTAGCCAGCATCGAGCAGGGCACCCACCTGGTGGAGCGGCTGGTCGAGATCACGGAAGCGGCGACCATCGAACAGGGTTGTGCCCGACTCGGCCCGGTCGAGTTCCAACATGCACCGCATGGTGGTGCTCTTGCCGGAACCGTTCGGCCCGAGAAAGCCGGTGACCACACCTGGACGCACCTCGAACCCGAGGTGGTCGACTGCGAGCTTCGAGCCGAAGCGCTTGGTGAGGTCGCCGACGGTGATCACAGGTTGTCGGCGAAGGCGTTGGCGACGACCGCGATGTTCGTGCCGTTCGCAGCGATCTCGTTGAGCATCCGGGCCAGCTTCTCGGTGCTGAGCGCAGTGGTGACCTTGTCGAGCGCAGCGGTCACTTCCGGAAGGTTGATGGTGGAGGCCATCAGCACGATGGCTGCGTTGGCTGCACCCATGTACTTGTCGTCGAGGATGATGCGCAGGTTCTTGGTGGCGATCAGCGGGTCGAACGAATCGACTGCAACACAGTCGACCGTGCCGGCATCGATGGCCGCACCCATGGCTGCGGTCTCGACCGTGTCGACCGACTTGAACTCCGGGGCGTAGAACCGCAACAACGCCGGCAGACCGGCTTCCTTGTCGGTCCGGTAGGCAGCGGTTACGCCGAGGCGCATCTGCGGCGCGAGCGACGCGAGGTTGGAGAGCGTGTACAGCTGGTACGTGGAGACGGCCTTGATCGCGGCGGGGGTGCAGGCGATTTCAGGGCGGTGGTCAGCGATCGTCGCCGCATAGGCGATCAGCGTGTTCGGCAGCGTGGAGTTGATCGCCACGATCTGAGCCGTGAGCGAATTGGCGTTGGTGGGCGGCACCGTGGTCGTGGTGGTGGAGCCGGCGGTCGTGGTGGTGGCCGCGATCGTGGTGGTGGTGGCCTGCGTGGTGGTGGACCCGGCACCGGACGTGTCGGTGGTCGGCATCAGCACCGGCTCTGGGGTGGTGGCCGGGGCCAACGAGTTGGTGGTGCTGGGGGTGCTGTCGGTGGGGGTTGCGTCCAGCAGGAAGCTCAGCAGGTCGTGGCTGAACTCGGGGATCATCTGGAACTGACCGTCCTGCATCGCCTTGTAGTACGCGCCGCGGTCCATGCTGACGGGATCGACACGGGTGACGCGCACGCCGGTGTTCTCCAAGACGCGGGCGTAGATCGCAGCCATCAACTCGCTCTCCACGTCACCCTTCACTGAGGTGATCGAGACGCGGGGCATCAGCTGCGGCACCGGTGAGGTGTCGGGCTTGGCCTTGTTGCAGGCAACAGCAACGACAGCCAGCACGGCGAGGCCGATGGCTCCCATCGCGCGAGGAGTGGGTCGTGCTGTGTGGATCGTCCGCTTCACGTCGTGCGAGCCTAGTGGGGCAGCAGGGCGGTGCATCGGTCGCCCACTGGCATCGCCACCTGGATCAGGTGCGGTCCGCTGTCGTCGATCGCCCACATCAGCCCGGGGCGGGGTGCAATCGACGTGTGCCTCGGCAGCAGGGTGCCCAGGAGATCGCCGTCCAACTCACTGCCGCCGGCCGCAACCAGGCCGATGCGGCTGCGGCGCACGACCCCTGTCCAGTGGCCGTAACTCAGTCGCAGTGCGTCGGGCTTCCCGGCGGCGAACACGCACACGTGGCCGCTCGCAGCCAGCGCGGCGAGACGCCCATCGGCGTCATCGACCCTGTCGGCATCATCCACGATCAACAGCGCTGGTCGGCCGTGCGGTAGCTGGCACAGGTCGTGCAGGTCGGCGGGTGGCAACGCATCCAGTGGCCCACCTCGGCGGAGCGTGAGTGCGCCCACCCAGCCTGCCGGGTGCAGCCTGCGCCACTGTGCCGTGAGCTGGGCGAGTGCCGTGGTGCGGCCGGTACGGGCGCCACCGACAACGAGTACGTGTTCGCCGCCGTGCACGCGCAGCACGTGCGTGCAACCGGTGGTGACGTCGATTCCGATCGGCAGGGCCGCGGTGCCGTCGCGACGCGCACCGGGGGCGAGCGCCGAGGCAATGACGATCGGGGGCACGGTGTCGATACGTGGTGCGGGCGGTGCCGACGGCTCGGTTGCCGGCTGTCCGTGGTGCACCGCTCCACCCGGCCGCACCAACTGCGCCGTCAGGCCGCACGCCGCGAGGTACACGCGGCCCGGTTGTGCTGGCGGGACGCTGAGCGCGGGAACGCCGAGGGTCACCCCATCGTGTGGGTCGTGGAGGTGTAGCACCCACCGGTCGGCACAGCGGGCAATGAACGCGGTCGACACGGCAGCGGTGTGCTCGACCGCGGCGATGATCGCGACTGCGTTCGCGTCGGCGGTGGCGAGGAGGTCGTGCAACGCGTCGTAGTCGTCCATCGTGGACGGATGCTCCAGCGCGCGACGGGCCGTATCGAGGCCGTCGATCACCAGCACGATCCGCGGCGATCCGTGCGCCGGGTCACCTGATCGAGCGCGGAGTCGGTGCAGCAGACGCGCCACCCGTTCGCGCTCGTGGATGCGGATGATCGCACCGCACCGGGGGTGTTGGGCGATGCTGTCGAAGCCGTTCGTGCCGTGGGCGTCGAGCACGTAGACGTGGTCGGTAGTGGTGGCCAGTGTGTGTGCCGCCAGCGTGCACAGCGTGGAGGTTGCTCCACTGCCCGCACTGCCGGCGATCAGCAGGTGCCCATCCCCGCGTATGCGGTGCAGTGGCCGCATGCGTTGCTGGTCGGGATCATCGATCAGTCCGAGCGCGCCATCCGCGATTTCGCCCGGAGCGAGTGACGATGGCAGCGGTGGCCGCCAGGGACCGACCGCAACGGGTTCACCGATGCGCCGCGCGGCCTCGACGATCGCGCCCACCAGCAACTGCAGTGGCGACACATCGCCATCCGCATGTTGTGTGCAGTGTGCGGTCTGGAACGTGACGTGCTCATCGGTGCCCAGGCGCAGCACCGCCCGCCCCGGCACACTGCGCGGCAGGTGCGCCGCGTCGGCGGTACCGGCGACATCGAGCGCATCGGCAGCATCCTGCAGGCGCAGCGCGAGGCGCAGGTTCGTGTTCGCCCGCACATCGTCGCTGATCACACCTTGCGGTCGTTGTGTCGCCAGCAGCAGGTGCACACCCAGACTGCGTCCGCGCTGTGCCACCCCGACCAGTGCGTGTAGGAACGTCGGTTGTTCGGACACGAGGGCCGCGAACTCGTCGATCACCACCACCAGACGCGGGAGCACCACCTGTGGGTCGGTCGCCCGCAGCGCAGGAAGGTCGGCGGCACCGTGCGCTCGCAGCAGTGCCTCACGGCGGCGCAACTCGGCGTGCAGACTCCGCAATGCTCGATCGGCGAGGTGTTCGTCGAGGTCGGTGATCACTCCCACCACATGCGGCAGTGCGGCGCACGCGTCGAATGTGGCGCCGCCCTTGTAATCGATGAGCACGAACGTCAGGTGCTCGGGGCGAGCGTTGGCCGCCATCCCCACCACCAGCGTGCGCAGCAACTCGCTCTTGCCGGCGCCAGTGGTGCCGGCGATCAACCCGTGCGGTCCGTCGCGCACGAGGTCGATGTCGACGGCACCGTCCACCGCCATGCCAACGAGTGTCCGCGGTGCTGGGTCGCGACCGGCCGTCGACCACCGGTGCACGATTGCCGCAGCGTCGGCGAGTGCACCACCGTGCAGGTCGATGAGCGACAACGCCCGCGGCATATTCGTGGCCATGCTGAGCGGGTCTTCCGGATCGACCAACCCGCGGAGCGCAGCGGTGGTGCGTGTCGCGGAACGTTCGCCGAGGGCGGCCACGCGGATGGTGTGCGGCACTGCGGTGTCGCGGGTGTCGGCCACCCACTGGGCGGTCGGCCCATCGGTGGTGGTGAGGGCGGCGGTGCAGATGTGCGGCACCGTCGCGTCGGCGGGCAGTACGGCAATCAGTGCATGCACCGAGGTGTCGGCCAACAGCCTCCGCAGGGGTGAGGTGCGCACGGCCAGCAGTACCGGGTCGTCGGTGACGATGACGAGGTGGCCACGATGGCCCTCCCACTCGGCGAGCACTGTGGCCAGGCCACTCTCGTCGATCAGTGCGCGGCTCTCATCGGGCAGCGCGAGGTGTGGCAGGTCGCGCAGGCACGCCCATGCCGCGGGTTGTGTGGTGACGATCACGATGCGGATGTCGGCGGGTCCACACGATGTGGCCAACTGCACCAGCAGCGCGCGGGCAACTCCGCGGGCCTGCGGACCGCGCACGGCCAACCGGCTTCCCGCGCACAGGTCGACAGCGATGGCCATCCCGGCGACTGGCGGCGGAGTGTGTGTGGCTCGGTCGTCGGGGAGTGGCCAGGTGACATCGCCAAGGCCCAGCGCGGCCAGCGTCGCGTCGCCGTGGTCGAGGCGACGAACCCACAGCCGATCGTCGTGGTGGTGAGCTATGCGCAGTGCCTCGACCACCGTGGGTACCTTCTGTTGGTGGTGCGCGCGGAACGCGACCCGCGCACGAGCATCAGCGTCGTGTGCCGCCAGCACGGCGCGCTGATGGTCGGCGATGGTGCGCCGGTGTCGCCTGGAGAAGGCGATGCGTTGGGCACCCCAACTGGCGATCGCGACGACGGCGCCGAGCAGGCCGAAAAGGATGAACGTCGGTTGGCGCAGCACGAGCGCCAACACCCCGGACGCGGCGACACCGGCGAGTGCTGGCAGCAGCCCGCCGGCCCGTTCGTCGCCGGCGCCGGGTGGGTCCGGGGCGACTGCCAACTGCGGTGTCCACTGGGGTACCGCGCGGGCCGAGCGCACCACCGCGCCGCAGTGCAGGTGAACTGCCCCGTCGGCGAGGGGTTCGCCCCCGCGTTGCAGTCGCAGCAGGCTGGTGCCCACTTCCAGCCACACCCCATCGGCGAGGTCGACAGGTCCGTCCCCGTCCCCGCCACCGTCCCCGCCACCGTTCATGGCGGCACCGTTGACACGTAACGGTGGTCCCCCGGCGAGTTGGGTCAGCGTGCCCCGGCCATCTGTGCCGACCTCGAGTACCGCGTGGTGCGGTGCCAGTGCCGGGTCGTCGGCCGTCAGCGTTGCGTGGGCGGCGCGACCAAGTACGTGGCTGCCGGGGCCGAAGGTGTGCACGGCCCCGGCATCCGGTCCGGCGTGCCAGGTGCACCGCCAGTGCAGCGTGGGTGGGTGACTGGTCTCCATCGGCCCCACTGGGTACGGGCCACGGTCGGTTTCGGCAGCGAATTCTGGAGAAAAGCTCCGGGTGAGGTGTCGGGTGAGTCGCCCGGTGAGACCGTCGGAGAGTGCCGCCGCGGACGATGCGCCGATGCCCAGCATCGTTGCCCACTCGGTCCCGTCCCGTTGCCCCCTTGCCGTTCGCCTGCAGCGCGAGTGGCTGGCCCTCAGCCAACGTCGGGCCGTCGTGCGCCGGGCGCAGAACTGGGGCCTGGGTCTCTCGTTCAGTTCACTCGATGACCTCCTCGCCGCCACCGGCCATCGTGCCGTCGGCGCCACTGCCCCGGTCGAGGAACTGCCGGCCGAAGTGGTGCTGGCCGGTCTGGTGCGGGCGGCACGCACCGACGACCTGGCGGCGCGCGTGCTGCTGCAACGACTGCTACCAGGTCTGGTCGCTGCGGCGCGCCGCTGGGAGCGCCGTCACGGAACAGCCACCGATGCCTTCGACGAGGTCGTGGCTGCAGCGTGGGTCGTGGTGCGGGAGTACCCGTACGAGCGACGTCCGCATCATCTGGTCGCCAACCTGCTGCGCGATGCCGAGTACCACGCGTTCATCCGTCCTCGGCGGCGTCTCGTGGTGCACGTGCCGGTCGCAACGGATCGCCTCGATCGCCCAGTCGATCACGAGCGCCTCGACCCACTGCGCGAACTGGCCGATGTCGTGGCGTGCACACCGTTGCTCACCGCGCATGAGCACGAACTGTTGGTGTTGCTACTGAGTGGGCGCACCACACTCGATATCGCAGCCGAGTTGCATGTCTCCGAGCGCACCGTGCGGGCCCATCGCGAGTCGATGGTGGGTCGTATGCGCGAGGCCATCGCCGCCTGAGCGCAGCGAGCCAGTGTCAGTGTTCGGGTTCGGCGTGCAGCCATTCCAGGTGGTTCAGCAGTGCCAGCATCGTGCGTTCCAGCAGGTCGAACATCTCGCGGTAGGCCGCAGCTGGCTGCTCCCACGGGTCGGGGATGTTCTCGTCACCTGGCATCGCGAACGGGTCCCAGCGACGAAGCAGTTGTACCTGTAGTGGCTCCACCGTGCGGTAGTGGCCCTGGCGCATATCCACGCCGCCACGCATCCGTTCGAGGTCGTCGACATTCGCGCGGTCCATCGCCAGGATCAGGTCGAAGCGGGTGAAGTCGTCGGGATGTACGTGTCGACCGCGGTGGTCGACGCGGTAGCCGCGGTGGGCACCTTCGGCCACGGCCAACGGGTGGGGGGCCGACCCGACGTGTGAGCGACCGGTACCGGCCGAGTCGAAGCGGGCGAATGTCCGCCCGTGCAGCATCGCCTCGGCCACCGCCTGCGCCGATGGCGAGCGGCAATGATTTCCGAGGCACACGAAGAGCACGGAGACCGGTGGGCGGGTCGCCATGGTCACGGGCTATCACACTCTCGGGTCACGTGCCAGGATTGAAGCGTCGCAGGCGCAGGCTGTTGCTCACGACGAACACACTGCTGAACGCCATTGCCGCGCTGGCCACCACTGGCGAGAGCGACCACGACATTGCCAGTGGGATCGCCGCAACGTTGTAGGCGAAGGCCCAGAACAGGTTGCCCTTGATGACGCCGAGTGTGCGGCGGCTGAGGCGGATGGCATCCGCAGCGGCATGCAGATCGGCCCGTACCAGCGTGAGGTCGCTGGCCTCGATGGCGACATCGGTGCCGGTGCCCATCGCGATACCGAGGTCGGCCTGTGCGAGGGCGGCAGCGTCGTTGACGCCATCGCCCACCATTGCCACCACTCGGCCTTCGGCCTGCAGGCGGCGCACCTGTTCCACCTTGCCTTCGGGCAGCACACCCCACACCACGTCGGCGTCGGCGATACCCACTTCGGCGGCCACCGTGCGGGCGGTGAGTTCGTTGTCGCCGGTGAGCAGGATCGGGCGCAGGCCCAGACCGCGCAGTCGCTCGATGGCGGCGGCACTGGTGGGCTTCACCGTGTCGGCCACGGCGATGGTGCCCCACAGCGTGTCGTCGACGCGCACCGCAACGACGGTCATCGCGGCCATGCCGGGGGTGACCTCGTTGGCGTCGGCGCGGCCGACGTGCACGGTCATACCGTCGATAACTGCGGTGGCGCCGACTCCGGCGTGCGCGGCAAACATGCCAGCGTCCGGGATGATGAGCACCTCGGCCCTCGCCGCACGAACGATTGCCTTGGCGATGGGGTGTTCGCTGCCGGCCTCGACCGCAGCGGCAACCTGCAGCAACCGTGCACGGTCGATGCCCGCGACCGGGTGGATCTCGCTGACGCTCATCTCGCCGGCGGTGACGGTGCCGGTCTTGTCGAGCACGATCGTGTCGACGCGGCGCGTGCTCTCCAGGATCTCGGGGCCCTTGATCAGGATGCCCGCCTGGGCGCCGCGGCCGGTGCCGACGAGCAGCGCGGTGGGCGTGGCCAACCCGAGCGCGCACGGGCAGGCGATGATCAGCACCGCCACGGCGGGCGACATTGCCTCGGCGAAGCTGCTGGTGCGGGCCAGCCAGAACCCGAGCGTGGCGATGGCGAGGGTGATGACCACGGGTACGAACACACCGGCGACGCGATCGGCCAGTCGTTGCACCGGCGCCTTGCCACCCTGGGCGGCTTCCACCAGGCGGGCCATCTGCGCGAGTGCGGTGTCGGCGCCGACGCGGGTGGCGCGCACGATGAGGCGGCCGTTGGTGTTGATCGTGGCACCGGTGACCGCGCTGCCGGGGGTGACCTCGACGGGAACGCTCTCGCCGGTGACCAGGCTCATGTCGACGGCCGAGGCGCCGTCCTCCACCACCCCGTCGGTGGCGATGCGCTCGCCGGGGCGCACGACGAAGCGGTCGCCCACGCGCAGTGCGCTGGTCTCTACTTCCACCTCGCTGCCGTCGGCCTGCAGCACCATCGCGGTGTGG
>CAIXHI010000127.1 GCA_903919215.1 uncultured Acidimicrobiaceae bacterium | reverse complement strand
TGGCGGGATGCGTCAGCTTGCCAGAACTCGCTCGCCATCGGTCGTTGGTGGTCAGCCTGCGTTGGGGGTGGTCCGGCGTTTGGAGGCGTGGTGGAGGAGGAGGGCTTCGAGGAGCTCGCGGACCATGGCCTGTTCGTGGGGGTCGAGGTGTTGGGTGGCTTCGAAGGCGAGGGCGAGGTCGTCTGAGGGGCCGCGTTGGTCGGGGTCGAAGAGGAGGCTGTCGGTGGTGACGGCGAGCCCGATGGCTATGTTGCGTAGGGCGTCGAGGGTGGGGGTGGAGGTGCCTGCTTCGTAGCGTCGGATTTGGGTGACGTGGATGTTGGCGCGGTCGGCGAGGGCTTGTTGGGTGAGGCCGGCGTGTTTGCGGGCGGTGGCGAGGTGGTGGGCGAAGTTCATGTCGATCTCGTGGATGACCATAGGTGCCTCGGGTTTGTGCTGTTCCGGCGTGAGAGTTAGTTAGCTCTGTCATGTTAGGCTAGTTAGCGTCTTGACGGATCAGCCCGGGGAGGTTGGCGATGGGGATGCGTGTTTGGCCGGCGGATGATCCGGGTCTGGTGTCGTCGGTGTTGGGCCACTACCGGCAGGGGCTGGTGGGGTCGTCGGAGGCGCAGGCCTGGCTGGCCCGTCGCCGTCTTGCGGACGTCAAGGGGCTCGAGCAGTTCGGTGTCGGCTTCTCGGATCGCACGCTGGGGTTGGGTCTGCCGGTGAAGGTGCGTGGTCGTGATGACGATGTTCGCGGTCGCCTGCAACGCCTCGGTCTACTGCGTCCGTCGGGCCACGAGCATTTCCGTGGGTGTGTGACGTTCCCGGTGGTCGACGCCGCGGGCGACATCGTCCAGGTCTACGGCCGCACCCTGCTCGATGACGCCCGTCTTGGTGCGGGCCGTCATCGCTGGCTGCCCTCGGTGCGTCGCGGCGTCTGGAACCTGGCCGGGCTCGTGGACGAGGTGATCGTCTGCGATGGGATCATCGACGCCTTGTCCTGGTGGTGTGCGGGGTTTCGGTCGGTGACCGCGGTCGACGGGCCGGGCGGCTTCGATGACGAGCTGGCCACCACCATCGTGGAGCGTGGGGTGGGGCGGGTGGTGATCGCGTTCGCCGCCGACACCGCTGGTGATGCCGGCGCCCGCGAGGTCGCCAAGCGTCTCGGCAAGGCGGGGATCTCGTGCTCGCGTATCGAGTTGCCGCGCGGGTTGGGTGTGAATGAGGTGGTGGTGCGGGCGAAGCAGCCGACCGACGCGCTGGGTCGTCTGTTGCGTCAGGCGGTGTGGATCGATTCGACCCCGGCCGCCCCGTCACGCCGGCCGACACCGCCGGCGCAGGAGGTGGTTGATGCGGAGTTCGTGGCGTCGTTGTTCACGCCGGAATCGGGGTTCGTCCAGCCACCGCTGGTCGATGCCCGCCTCAGCCCATCCGCCGCCGCTGAGCCGGCCGTCGAGCCTGCCGTTCCCTCTACAGGCACCGTGGTGGATGGCGAGCTGCGGTTGACGTTTGGTGATCGGCGGTGGCGGGTGCGTGGTCTGGGGCGGGTCAGTTCGTTCGAGTCGTTGAAGGTGAATGTGTTCGCCGCTCGCGGGGACAGGTTTCATGTCGACTCGTTGGATCTCTACACGGCCCGCGCGAGGGCGGGGTTCATTGCGGCGGTGGCGGTCGAGTTGGGTGTCGACGAGGCGACGATCAAAGCCGACCTGGGCAAGGTGTTGTTGGCGTGTGAGGCGGAGGCGGAGCGGGTGATCGTCGACGCGCAGACACCGACCCCGGTGATCGTCGAGCTCTCCGAGGCGGAGCGGGTGGCGGCGCTCGAGCTGCTGGGCGATCCGGATCTGATCGGCCGGATCGCGACCGATCTCGCCAAGGTCGGCATTGTTGGTGAGACGTCGAATGGTGTGGTCGGCTATCTCGCCGCGGTGAGCAGGAAGTTGGACAGCCCGTTGGCGGTGGTGGTCCAGTCCACCAGCGCGGCCGGCAAGAGTGCTCTCGTTGATGCGGTGTTGGGCTTCGTCCCATCGGAGGAGCTGGTCCGCTATTCGGCGATGACGGGTCAGTCGTTGTTCTACATGGGTGGTGGTGATCTGGCGCACAAGGTGTTGGCGGTCGCCGAGGAAGAGGGCGCGTCACGTGCCGCGTATGCGTTGAAGCTCCTGCAATCCGACGGGCAGTTGTCGATCGCGTCGACGGGCAAGGACGGCACGTCGGGTCGGTTGGTGACGCACACGTACAAGGTTCAGGGGCCGACGGCGATCTTCTTGACGACCACGGCGATCGACATCGACGAAGAACTGTTGAACCGGTGTTTGGTGTTGTCGGTGGATGAGTCGGCGGGGCAGACGCGGGCGATCCATGCCCGGCAGCGGCACAAGGAAACCTTGGCCGGTCTCGTCGGCTCCCGGGAGCGCGAGCTGGTGGTGAAGGTCCATCAGGACGCCAAACGGCTGTTGGAGCGGGTGGCGGTGGTGAACCCGTTCGCGGAGCGGCTCACTTTCGCGGACACGTCGACGCGGACTCGTCGTGATCACGCCAAGTATCTGGCGTTGATTCGGGCCGTCACGTTCCTGCATCAGCATCAGCGGGTGCGCCGCACGGTGGTCGTCGATGACGTCGAGGTCACCTACGTGGAGACCACGGCGGCGGATGTGGCGGTTGCGAACCGGGTCGCCAACGAAGTGTTGGGCCGCAGTCTGGATGTGCTGCCCCCGCAGACCCGCCGCCTGCTCGACCTGCTCCACGAGTTCGTCACGGTCGCTGCCGGGGAGGGTGATCGGTCGGGGGTGCGGTTCTCTCGGCGGCAGGTGCGTGAGTCGGTCGGCTGGGGTGACACCCAGTTGAAGGTGCATCTGGCCCGTCTGGTCGATCTCGAGCTGGTGGTCCCGCACAAGGGTGACGGCGGCACCCACCTCTACGAGTTGGCCTGGGACGGGCAGGGTGTCGACGGCTCGAGGTTCGTGATCGGCTTGTGTGACCCGGCCACCCTCTACGAAAGCGGTGAGCGGTCGGGGGGTGGTCGGCCCCCGGTCGGGGGGTGGTCGGGGGGTGGTCGGGATGCTGGTGAAGGGTCGTTGTCCCTGGTCAATGATGGTGAACAGTCCCTTCTCTTCCAAGAAGCCGAGAATCACTGTTCTGAGGACTTTGCGGCGCGTGGTGTCGTACTCGCGGCTGCGGTCGGCGGTCTGTGATGGCCAGGCGTGGTGAACGCTTCGCCGCACCCGTCCCCGGCGACCCGGCCGATCCTGCGGGGTGGCGGCGGCTGGTCGACGAACACCTCCTCACCCTGGAGCTGCGCGGTCTCTCGGCGGCGACCGTGTATGGGCGGCGCAAGATGCTCGCCCACCTCGCTCAATGGTGTCTGGACCGCGGCGTCGTCAGTCCGTTGGTGGTGACGGTCGAGGTCCTCGACGGCTACCGCCGCTGGCTGCACCGCCACATCACCCGCTCGGGCACGGTGTTGACGGTGAGGTCGCAGCAGCAGCATCTGATCGCGACGCGCGGCCTGTTCGCCTGGCTCACCAAGCAGCGTCTGATCCCCGCCAACCCCGCATCCGAACTGGAGTTGCCGAAGACGCCCGACCGTTTGCCGCGCACCGTCCTGTCGCCGGAGCAGGCCGAACAGATCCTCGCCCTCCCCGACCTCGACAGTCCGCTCGGTCTGCGGGATCGGGTGATGCTCGAGGTGCTCTACGCGACCGGCATCCGCCGCTCCGAACTCGCCGGCCTCACCGTCGCCGATGCCAACCTCACCAAGCGCACCCTGTTCGTGCGCGAGGGCAAAGGCGCGAGGGATCGTGTCGTCCCGTTGGGTGAACGCGCCGCCAAGTGGATCGGCCGCTACCTGGTCGACGCCCGCCCCATCCTGTTGGGTGACCAGTTTGCGGAGGCGGCGTTGTTCGTCACCAGGGATGGCACACGGATCTGCACCGCCCACGTCGGGCGCACCATCGAGCGCTACCTGCGCGCGGCGGGGATCGACGAAGGCGGTTGTCATCTGTTCCGCCACACCCTCGCCACGTTGATGTTGGAAGGCGGCGCGGATGTTCGTTGGGTGCAAGCGATGCTCGGTCACCGCAACCTGACCTCGACGCAGCTCTACACCCACATCGACATCACCCGCCTCGCCGCCGTCCACGCCGCCACCCACCCCGCTGCATCGAACCGACCCAGACCGCGCGCCCAAGATCTCGCGCCGGTCGTCGAGCTCCGCCACCGCGCCCGCCCCACCGATCGTTGAGGGCAACCCGCAGCGCAGCGGAGGGGCGCCAGCAGAAACCCTGCCCGCGCTCGACGTTGGTGCGGCGGACCGGGCAGGCTCCCGCCTCGCTGCGCTCGTTGGGCTGCCGCCCCTCCGGCTCCGCCTGCGGGTTGCCCACACGACGTCCCCAGCCCCTCTACGGGCCGTTCCGGGGTGGTGCGCACCAATGGTGCAAGGGTGTGACCCAAGATTCCACGACCGGGTGACGAAACCTGTGACGCTACGATCCGGGGCTGATGGGCAGACCGCGAATCCACCAGACCGGCGCCCAACGCACCGCAGCATGGCGGCAACGACAACGACTCGCCACCATCGGCATCACCGAACCCGACCCGGACCTCGCGGCAGAGAACGCCCGACTGCGCGGTGAGCTCGAACGGCTCGTGCTCGACCTCGCCGCCGCTCGCGCCGACATCACCCGCCTCACCGACCGGCTCGCCGCACAGGCGCCCACACGGCCGCCTACCGCACGACCAGCACCCGCGCCGGCGAGCAGGCCGCTGCCACCCCCGACACCGCCACAGGCCCCGCTACCGGCACCGACCGTCGGGCCGGTGTTGAACCGGGCGCAGCGTCGCCAAGCCGAACGCGAACAACGCCGCCACACCACCTGACCGCGATCCGCGACGCCCTCGAGCGCGTCGCCGCGTGTGGCAGGCTGACCGGCGTGAACGCGTCTCCCGCGATCGACCCCGGAACCTGGAAACACGCGTCCGCGCGTTTCGGGTCGCCGGCCACCCGTTCGGGGAGTGCGCGTCGGGGTCGGATGGTCCGTTGTCGCAGGTCACGCGTCCCGACGGTTACGACCTGGGGCTGGGATCGTGTCGGATGCTCAGTGTTCCTCAACAACCGCTACTACGACCCCACCGTGGGCGTGTTCACCTCCGTCGACCCGCTCGTCGGCAAGACGGGTACGCCATACCTTTACGCCGCGGGCAACCCGACAACGTTGAGCGACCCCAGCGGACTCTGCGCGACCTTTGGAGCAGCTGACGGCCAACATGGTGGGTCCTACGACGACGGCAAGGGGCCGTGCGCCGGCTACAGCGAGCCCGATGGGTATCCCGGCACCATTGATGTGCCCAAGAGGGAGACGAAATGGCATCCCACGGGTGGGGAGTCGGCAGCGTGTCAACACTCTGGAGCAGCGGCGGATGTGAATTGCTTCTCAGGACCCGGTGGGACGAACGGGAATGGTGCGACTCAGGAGCCGGCGCCGGAGGGAAGTCCTGTGGAGATCTCGGACTACTACACGAAGCTCATCGGGACGTGGTGCGCTACTCACATCGAGGGCTGCATCGGGCAGCTTCTTCAGGGAGCGGCGGATCTCTATGCAGAGCACGACATCCAGAAGCGGCACCAGTTGAACGCCGACGCCAACTCATTTGCGCGGGGACTAATCCGACACACGGACGAAATTAGCTGCTCGGGCGGTTCTTTCGGGATGACGGTGTGCGTCGGTGGAGACCTCGACCTGCCGCTCGTCCACGAGCCGCACCTACGTGGCGGTACCACCATCGGCGACTACTCCTTCGTGAGCTCCGACGTGACCTTGGATGACGATCTGCTCTGGCATGAGTCGATCCACTCGTGGCAGTGGGCCGCCGCATCCCAGCGGAGCTACGGGGTCGCTACCTACGCAGCGCTCTACACGCTTGCGGGGACGAGTGGGATCGAGAACCTGCTTGAGCAACAAGCCGGCCTCTGCGAAGGAAGGTACAAGGAGTGTTGAAGGCTGGGGTCTCATCCGCACGCCGTGGCTGGATTCGAGCGGTTGCGAGTTCTGCCGCCCTAGCGGTCCTGACTGGGTGCATTCTGCCAAGCGATCCCGCCCCATCGGAACGCACAGTGATAGCCCGCGATGAGTCGAGCATCAGGATCTTCCGGGTGGGGTGTAGCGAGACTCGCCCAGTAGGTCGTGAGGTGTCGATCGTGATCAGACCGCGGACTGAACCGCTGTTCAGTACAAGCGGGCGCTACGAGTTGGACGGACGACTCGATGACGCTGGCGCATTCGTGATCAGTGGTCAAGATGTGCAGGATTTGAAGTCGGCTATCCTGGCTGCCAACGACGATGAGGGACTCAGCTTCTCCGGCTAGGAGGTGCTGACGTCGAGACGGAACCGATTCGAGTTCACCTGGTCGATTGCCAATGTCCAGAGATGGCTGCAAACTGCAGACATCGACACGGTGATCTATGGAAGTCAGCTGAGGGGCGAGGTCCCTGCCGACATGGCGGCACGTCCGTGCCGGGTTGTGGATTCGTGATCGTGTTGGGAGCGCTGCAGCGTTTGGGACTGCCCCTGGTTCGGTTGACTCGTCGCTGCAAGTGTAATACGTTTGCTCTGTGTGGAGATCCATCGTTCGGCGAGACGTCATGGGGTTCGTGATGCCGACATCGTGCACGCGCCTGGCCGTGTCGCTGTCGAGTGCGAGATCGGTGACGGTGACTCGCCACGCCGGTTGCTGGTGCTCGGCCCGGATCGGGCGGGGAACATGTTGGAGTTGGTCGTGCTCGTGTTCGACGACGGCCGTCAGATGGTGATCCACGCGATGGTGATGCGTGCGAAGTATCGGGCGTTGTTGCCCAAGGAGGCATGGTGATGGCCAAGCGAGCTGTGGTCGGGGTGTCGAATGGTGTGCCGTTGTCGGATGCCGACATCGAGGCGCTTGCTGATGAGGCTGAGCGCGGGTATCCGGTGAAGGCGTTGCGACGTCGTGGCGGCCGACCGTTGCTTGGTTCTGCACCGGCCGAGGTGGTGCCGGTGCGGATCGACCCGGAGTTGAAGGCAGCGATCGACGCGCGAGCTACGGCTGACGACACGACGACGAGCGAGGTCATTCGCGAAGCGTTGCGCCGGTATCTGGAGGTCGCCTGACCACGGCGCTGGATCGACCGTTGCCTCACTTACCTCAACAACCGCTACTACGACCCGGCGGTGGGTGTAATCACCTCTGTTGATCCACTCGTCGAGGGGGTATTCAGTTACCGCGGACGGACCACTGATCCACATTGAGCGGATCAGCGCGGCGACTCGGGTGATGAGTGGTGTTGAGCCAGGCAACCAAGCGCTCGACCGGGACGGGGCGGCAGATGCCGAAACCTTGGGCGATGTCGCAGGAGAAGCCACGCAGGCGGTTCAGCACTTCGTCGGTCTCCACACCTTCGGCGACAACCTGCATGCCCAGGTTGTGGCCGAGTTCGATGATCGAGCGCACGATCACTTCGTCCTGCTCGTCGAACAACAACTGCGAGACGAAGCTGCGGTCGATCTTCAACTCGCTGACCGGCAGGTGGCGCAAGTAGCTCAGCGACGAGTAGCCGGTGCCGAAGTCGTCGACCGACAGGCGGATGCCGTGCTCGTTGAGGCGCTCGATCGTGGCTCGTGCACGCGGGGCGTCGATGAGCAACGACGACTCGGTGATCTCCAGCGTGATCAGCGCCGGGTCGACGTCGTGGCGGTTGAGCTGACGCATCACACGCTCGGGCAACTGGTCGTCGAGCAAGTCGTGCGTCGACAGGTTGACGGCCAGGCTGAGGTGGTGGCCCATCGTCTGCAGTTTGTGCAGGTGAGCGACGGCCGTGCCGAGCACTTGGTCGGTGACCTGCTTGATCAGGCCGGTCTCTTCGGCGACGGGAATGAAGTCCTCGGGTGAGACCCAGCCGCGCGCCGGGTGCTCCCAGCGGGCCAGGGCCTCCAGGCCGGTGACGATGCCAGTGGCGATGTCGAGCTTGGGCTGCAGGAATACTTGGAGGCCGTTGATCTCGAGCGCATTGCGCAGGTCGCCGAGCATCGCCAGGCGGGCCGGCGTGCGGCGGTCGATGTCGTCGCGGTACATCTCGAAGCCGGTGTGGTTGTGCTTGGCGGCGTACATCGCGATGTCGGCCTTGCGCAGCAGCGAGGCGGCGTCGAGATCGATGGCCGTGGTCGGGGCGACACCGATGCTCATCGTGACGACGACCTCGAGGCCGTCGATGGAGAACGGCTTGCGGGCCTCGTTGACCAGTTCATCGGCGAGTTGCTTGACGCCATCGGAGTCGCGCTTGCACAGCAGTGCGAACTCATCGCCGGCCAAGCGAGACAACAGGTCGCCGGGCTGCAGGCGGCCGAGGAGACGGCGGGCGAAGTCGATCAGCACCGCGTCGCCGGCGTGGTGGCCGAGCGTGTCGTTGACTTCCTTGAACCGGTCGAGGTCCATCAACATCACGACCTGCTGCTCGGCGCCCATGGGAGCTGGCAGCTTGAGCGCAGCATTGACCTGACGCTCGAACTGGGCCCGGTTGGGGAGCCCGGTGAGCGAGTCGTGGCGGGCCTCGTGGTCGATCTGCTCGTGCAGCACGGCCTTGCGCACATTCGGGACGAACTGCTCGGCGAGGGTGGTGAGGCGCACCCGGTCGGTCGGGTCGAAGTGGTCCTGGGCACCTTCGCGCTCGGCGACGACGATCAGGCCGACGACACCTTCACCATCGCGCACAGCGACCGCGAGTGCAGCGGCGATCCCGGGAGGCTCCACAGCGGTGGTGGCGGCGAACACAGCCGCCCAGGCGGGATGAGCGGCAGATGTCGGAAGATTCGGCAGCGGCGTGCCCACGTCGTGGCGGTGCTGTGTGTCGTCGGCTCCGAACACAACGATGCCGACTCGTCGCACACGGACCAGGGCGGCAACCTCGGTGGCCGCTGCTTGGACGATCTCTTGCACGTTCAGCGAGTGACCGACGCGACCGACGAACCCGTGGAGGTCATCGAGGTCACGGAAGCGCTGTTCGAGCTGGCCGTGGCTGCGCATGACACCCCAGAACGCGGCGAGCGGCACCAACGAGAGTGCAACCAGCCACGGGTCGATCAGGGTGGGGGCTACCACGAGGGCGGCGACGGTGGCGTTCAGCGGGGCGACCCAGGCCGACAGTCGGAGTTCGCCGATCACTCGACGGCGGAAACCGCCTTCGACGAAGGAGATTGCAGCTGAGACCATGATCGAGCCGATGATCGTCGCCAAGCTGGTGGCCGGCACGATGGCGAGCAGTGTGACCACTCGCGAGCCGTGCCAGTGCCTGACTGCGAACTGCACCACCTGGTAGGAGAGTGCAGTCTCGAGCGCGAACAGCGCCGAGTTGAACAGCAGCTTGAACCACTTGCTGCGCCACTCGAAGGCGATGACCGCCAAACTGCCCACGATGCGGGCGGCGATGGCGGGGCCAGGTGCGAGATAGAGCAGGGCGAAGGCGGTGGGCACCTCCGAGAGCGAGAACGACAGCGCTTCGCGACGGAACTCGACGTGAAACACGCTTCGTTCCGCAGCAGCGAACGCGATGGTCACCAGTGGCAGCACCCACCAGTGTGAGGCGATGGCGCTCTCACCCGGATGGGGCAGTGTCAAGGTGGCGACCAGCGACCCGACCGCGAGCACGCCTGCCAGGGAGCAGATGCGAGCGACGATACGGGTCTGATCGTTCACTCCCAGACCCTCCCGGCCCAGGCGATGCTGGTCCAGCGGGTGCCGTCCCATGTTGCATCGGTCCAGCGAGTGCCGGTCCAGCGAGTGCCGGTCCAGCGAGTGCCGGTCCACGATTCTTGCGTCCAGCGGGTGCCGGTCCAACGGGTGCCGGTCCAGCGGGTGCCGTCCCACACACTGTCGGTCCAGCGGGTGCCGGTCCAGCGGGTGCCGGTCCAGCGGGTGCCGGTCCAGGAGGCGTCCGTCCAGCGGGTACCCATCCAGGTGCCACCGGTCCAGCGGGTGCCGTCCCAGGTGCCATCGGTCCAGCGGGTGCCGGTCCAGCGGGTGCCGTCCCATGGCGTGCCGAGCACGGTGGTCTCGCCGGTCAGTTCGACACCGTTGAGCACGATGTGGGCGTCGCCACGGGCGGCCTCGATCGAGCCGTCACCGAGCGAGACCGGCCAGGTCTGGGTGGTCTTTGTCGCCCGGGTGTCCAGAATCTCGTCAAGCTGGATGACTCCGGCTCCCGAGAGCAGTGAGCTCTTCGGAGTGGCCTTCTGAGTGTGCTTCTTCAGCAGCGCCTTGACCTGATCGTTGGTGAGGTTCGGGCGGGCGTCGAGCAACAGCGCCGCAGCGCCGGACACGACGGCGGTGGCCTGCGAGGAACCACTGCCACGGAACAGGTTGCTGCTGACGAGACCTTCGGGGTGCTCCATGTCGATTCGGCTGTACGGAACTCGCAGGCTGTCGATGTGGGCGCCGGGGGCGGCGACATCGGGGTTGCGGGTGCCGTCACCGCTGGAAGCCCAGGTCGGCACGGTGAACTTCTCGTTGCTGATCGCCTCGACGGCGCCGACAGCGATCACATAGGGATCCACGGCCGGGCTGGAGAGGCTTCCCGAACCGTTGCCGTCGTTGCCAGCAGCGACAACCACCACGATGCCGGCCTGCCACGCCCGCTCGAGCGAGTAGGTCAGCGGGTCGGAGGTGTATGGCAGGGGTGAGCCGCTGCTGTAGGAAAGGTTCAGCACCCGGATCTTCAGATCAGCGGCATGCTCGACGACCCAGTCGACGCCAGCGATGACCTGGGTGATATCGGCGGCGCCGGTGTTGTCGCCGACCTTGACCGACACGATGCCTGCGCCAGGAGCAACACCTTCGAACCACTCCGGGTGCTGCTTGGCGAGCTTCGGGTTCGTGCCCGGAGTGTGACCGGCGATGATGCCGGCGATGTGCGTGCCGTGGCCGAAGTTGTCGTAGTAGGTGGCCTCGGGGACACCGGCTTCGGCGGAGAGGTCGACCAAGGCGATCACCTTGGTGTCGTCAGAAAGAGCCGGAACGGGGGCGATACCGGTGTCGATGACAGCGACGTTGATGCCTTCGCCGGTATAGCCCTCGTTCCAGAGATCGCGTGCGCCGATCTGGTCGACGACGTTGTACATCGAGCCGAGCGGCAGCCTGGTGCTGGCCCTGTCGGCGTGTGCCTGCTGAGCAGGAGCGGCGCTGAAGCCAATGGCGGTCAGCAGTACTGCCCCCAAGGCTCCCAACCAGTTGTGTCGTGTGAACCGCTGTGTGTTCATCCCGGCATCTCCCTTCGCTGCTCTGCTCGTGACATCCGCCTACACGGATGCACTCACATAGGTCTCGGAAGATGCTTCGGCCCCTCGCGGCTCGAACTTGAATGCGACTCTGGAACTTGTTCGGCAAACTTGCCTCAAGAACTCACTTTTCGTGGTGTTGGACGGAATTTTGTCGTTCGAGCACGATCGGAGCGGCCTGTTCCAGGTGCCGAACCCATGCGTCCGGGCCCGCCGGTTCGTTCAGCGGCAGGATGACGAACTTCGACGTGCCGACCGCGACGAAGCGATCGATGGTCGCCATCAACTGGTCCCAGCCGTTCGGGATGAGCACGCTCGGGTCGGCCAGATCGGGCCGACGGGCGGCCAACGCGGCGAGCGTTGCAGCGGGTGCCGGGCCGACGGAATAGGGGATGAGTGCGCCGAAGTGTTCGGGGTCGATCGCGCGGCCGTGCTCGGCGCAGGTCGCTTCGATCACCTCGCGGCCGCGTGCTGCGTCGTCGGGAGCGAGGAAGCTGGGCATCCAGCCATCGGCCAGGCGGCCGACCCGCCGCAGTTCCGATGGTGCCAGCCCGCCGAGCCAGACATCGAGGTGCGCCTGCGCCGGCTTGGGCAACACCTGCAGTTCGTCGTACTGGTAATAGGTGCCGTGGTGAGTGAGCGGCTCGGGAGCCCAGCAACCGCGCAGTACCTGCAGGGCCTCGTCGAAGATCGCCGCCCGAGCCTTCCGGTCGACGCCGAAGGCCTGTTGCTCGTGCGGATCGACCGCCCCAAGACCGAAGGCTGGCAGCAGGCGTCCGCCGGACAGTCGGTCGAGGGTGGCGAGTTCCTTGGCCAGCAGCGCAGGGTTGCGGCCGGGCAACACCATCACGCTCATGCCGAACTTCAGTCGCCGAGTGCGGCCAGCGGCGAACGACATCGCGACCAACGGGTCGGGTGCCTCGCTACCGATGCGCTCGCTGAGCCACAGGCTGTCGAAGCCGAGCCCCTCGAGTGCATCGACCACGACGCCGAAGCCACTGTCGTTAAGTTTCGTGCGAATGCCGAACCCGATTCCGATGCGCACCTTCATGGCCGCATCGTGTCACAGGCAATCAGCCGTGGGGCACGTCGGCGAGCGGGTCGACTCGGCCCCACGCAACGGCCGAAGCAGCGACAATGGCTCCCAGGACGAGCGCTCGGTCGGAGACTCGACCAGCGAGTCCGACGGTGACGATGACCGTCGCGATGCTGAGGACAATCGCCAGCTTGACCTCGCTGAGCCAATCCAGGCGGCGGCTCTCATTGTGCTGAGTTGTGTGTGCTGCGTTCATGGTTGTCCTGAGTCTCCGTCGTGACGAGTCGATCACTTCTTCGGGAAGAATTCGCTGAACACGAGCAGATGTCACAGAATCTCCACTATGGACACGCAATCGTCAGACTTCCTTGCCTCCCCGACCGACTATTTCCGGCTTGACGGACTGACCGTGGTCGTCACCGGGGCCTCATCGGGGCTGGGTGAACGGTTCGCTCGCTTGGTGCACGCGGTTGGCGCGAACGTCGTGATCGCGGCTCGGCGCGCCGACCGACTGGCGGCGCTGGCGGCCGACCTGCCCGGGTCGTTCGTGGTGGCTGCCGACCTCGCGCAGCCCGACGACCGCGAGCGACTCGTGGCTGAGTCGCTGGAACGTTTCGGTGTGGTCGACGTTCTGGTGAACAATGCCGGTATCGGCGGGCGCGTGGCGATCGAGGACGAGACGCTGGAACAGTTCCGAGCATCGATGGAGCTCAATACGACGGCGGTGTGGCACCTCAGCAAGTTGTTCGCTCCGGCGATGATTGCCAAGGGCGGTGGCAGCATCATCAACATCGCCAGCGTCATGGGGCATGTCGCCTCGGCGCCGTTGAAGGAGTCGCACTACTGCGCGTCGAAGGGCGCCGTGGTGAACCTCACCCGCGAACTGGCCGTCCAGTGGGCGCGTCGGGGAGTGCGCGTGAATGCGCTGTGCCCCGGCTTCTTCCTCAGCGAGATGACCGCTGGGATGGACACCGACCCGGGCAGTCAGAAGTTCATCACCACCAACACCCCGATCCCCCGACTCGGACATGCCCACGAGTTGGATGCCGCGCTGCTGTTCCTGGCTGGTAGCGGCAGCACGTTCTACACGGGTCAGAGCCTCATCGTCGACGGCGGCTGGACGGCCCGCTGACGGGCCGCTGTAGGGTTCGGGACCATGGGCATCATCGACAGGCTCGACATGTCGAACCGTCTCGACCGAGGCGAGTACGAGCGGCGATTGGCGGAGGGGCAGCGACGGCTGTTCCAGCTTCGTCTGCACCTGGGCGGGCTGATGGGTCCCAGCACATTGGGACCGGGCCTGCTCGTGCTGATGGAGGGTCCAGACGCCTCGGGCAAGGGTGGGGCGATCAAGGCGCTCGTGGGTCATCTCGACCCGCGGCACTACACGGTCGTGTCGTATGCCAAGCCGACACCGCAGGAGAAGAACCACCACTTCCTCTGGCGCTTCTACCGCCAGCTGCCCGGGCTGGGTGAGATGGGGGTGTTCGATCGCAGTTGGTACGGCCGCGTGCTCGTCGAGCGGGTGGAGGGTTTTGCCAACAAGGCGGAGTGGAAGCGTGGCTACAAGTCGATCGTCGACTTCGAGGAGTCGCTCTGCTCGGAGAGCATCATTCTCGTGAAGTTCTGGATGCACGTCAGCGATGATGAGCAACTCCGCCGCTTCGAGAGTCGCGCCGCGGATCCGTTGAAGCGCTGGAAGCTCACCGAGGAGGACTGGCGCAACCGCGAGAAGAACCGCATCTACGAAGAGGCGGCCGAGGAGATGTTCGAGCGCACATCGCACTCCCTGGCACCGTGGGACGTCATCGGCGCCGAGCAGAAGCGCTACGCGCGTATTGCGGTGCTCGAGACCGTGATCGCACGTGTCGAAGAAGGCATGCGGCGCTGGGGTATGGACGTTCCGGCTCAAGTGGACGAACTCGACGTCAGGAAGTAGACAACGCCTCCATCGCCCTCAGATCGACGGGCGTCGGTGTTCCCAGGGCTGTGCGGCTTCCAATTGCGCCGCAACCCGGAACAACACATCCTCGCGTCCATATGCGGCCACCAGTTGAACACCGACGGGCAGACCCTCGGGTGTCCAATGCATCGGCAGGCTGATTGCTGGTTGGCCGCTGGAGTTGAACGCCGGAGTGAATGCGCACAACTGCCCGGCCCGAAGCATCGGTGCCATCGGGTTCTCGGGGTCGTTCCTGAATGAGCCGATCGGCACTGGGGGTTCGGCCATCGTCGGTGTGAGCAACAGGTCCCAGCCGTCGTGCCACCACTGCTGCACAGCGCGCCGGAACTCCACATTGGCGGAGAGGCCGAGCGCGTACTCGACACCGTTCACGCCACGGGCGAACTCGGCCTGCACCCAGTTCACCAGTTCCACGTCGCCGGGCACCAGATCGCGGCCCATCTGCTCGGCGATGCGGGCGAAGGAGGCGCCCATGTTCGTGCTCCAGAGTGCGCCGAACCGGCGTGCAAACTCGGTATTCCGCATCGCCGCTGGATACTCCGGCTCCACATGGTGGCCGAGTGATTCGAGCAGTGCCGCAGTCTCTCGCGCCGCGAGTGCGCACTGTTCGTGGACCGGACCGCCGAAGGGATGGTGATCGAGTAGGCCGATGCGCAAGCGGCCAGGGTCGGCACCGAGTTCCTGCACGTAGGGACGTGTTGGGGCTGGCGCGATCATCGTGTCGCCGACTCCGGGGCCGCGCACGGCGTCCAACAACGCCGCGGTGTCGCGCAGGGAGCGGCTGACACACAACTCCACCCCGAGGTTGCTCTCGTCGCGATACGGCCCGAGCGTGATGCGGCCCTGTGACGGTTTCAGCCCGACCAGCCCGCACGCAGAGGCGGGGATACGAATACTGCCGCCACCATCGCTGGCGTGGGCGAGTGGCACCATCCCGGAGGCGACCGCCGCCGCGGAGCCGCCGCTGGAGCCGCCGGGTGAGCGGCCGGTGTCCCACGGGTTGCGGGTAGGTCCCCAGGCGGTGGGTTCGGTGGTGGGCAGGCTGCCGAACTCGGGGCTGTTCGTCCGGCCGGCGACCACGAACCCGGCGGCGCGAAAGCGCGATACGAGGGTGGTGTCGGTGGCGGAGACGGGTGCGGCGTCCTTCACGACCTGGCAGCCGTTGCTCAGCGTCTGGCCGGCGTAGTGGGCCCACAGGTCTTTCAACAAGGTGGGCACACCACGGAACGGACCGTCGGGGAGTGGGCCGCGCGCCACCTCGCGGGCGTGGTCGAACCAGCGGATGACGACAGCGTTCAGTTCTGGGTCGATGCGCTCGATGCGTTCGATCGCCGCCTCGAGCAATTCGGGCGGTGACACTTGCCCTGTGCGTACGAGGTCGGCCTGGGCAGTGGCGTCGAGCCAGCGAGTGTCATCCGCGAGTGAACTCATCGGCTCTGTGTAGCACTTCCCTTGTAGTCTCATCGGCTCGTGCCGACCGACACCGCTGACGTCACTCCCGAACCGCCGACGATGACCACCCGTGAGGTGTTGCAGTTCGGCGGGGTGCGCGCGCTCATGATTGCCAACGCCGTGCTCTTCACGGGTGTTGCGCTGCAGGCGGCGGCGCTCGGTCTGCAGGCGTACTCGATCACTCACCGCGAGGCCGATCTCGGCTGGATCGGTCTGTGCGAGTTCCTGCCGGCGGCGTTGTTGGTCCTCGTCACCGGCACCGTGGCTGATCGTTTCGATCGCAAGAAGATCGCGCTGGTGGCCATCGGTGGCGAGGTCCTCTGCGGTATCGCACTGCTGATCTATGCGACGTCCTCGCCCACCGAGGTGTGGCCGCTGTTCGTGATCGCGTTCTTCTACGGGATTGCCCGCGCGTTCCTTGCCCCGGCAACGCGACCGATGCCGGCGATGGTGGCCCCCGAGGGTGGTATCCCGCGGGTCATTGCGATGTACTCAGCGACCTGGACCGGTGCCACGATCCTCGGCCCGGCGTTGTCGGGTCTGCTGTACGCGTGGCACCCAGCCATCGCCTACGGGGTATCCACTGTGTTGATCGTTGTTGCCGGTGTCCTGATCGCCGGTCTGCACTTCGTGCGCCAGCCCGATCGACCCGCCAAGGACGACCGGCCGACGTTCCGCAGCGCGATGGAGGGTCTCGTGTTCGTGCGGCGAACGCCAATCCTGCTGGCGGCGATCGGTCTCGATCTGTTCGCGGTGTTGTTCGGTGGTGCCGTCGCACTGCTGCCCGCGATCGCCGAAGAACGGTTGGGTGTGGGCAAGGTGGCCTACGGCTTCCTCAGAGCTGCGCCGGGTGTCGGTGCCGCAGCGATGGCCGTGCTCCTGGCGTTCAAACCGTTGCGGCGCCGTATTGGCCGCGGGCTGCTGATCGCCGTGTTCGTGTTCGGTGTGGCCACGGTGGTGCTCGGGCTCACCCGGTCGTATCTGCTGGCGTTCATCGCACTGATGATCCTCGCTGGGGCCGACATGGTGAGCGTCTATATCCGTGGCTCGCTCGTGCCGTTGGTGACACCCGATGAGAAGCGCGGTCGCGTCATGGCGGTCGAGAACGTGTTCATCGGCGCCAGCAACGAGCTCGGAGCGTTCGAGAGCGGAATCGTCGCCCAGTCGTTCGGCACTCCAGCCACGGTGGTCGGCGGCGGTATCGCCACGATCGTGATCGTGGGTGTGTGGTGGTGGGGTTTCCCATCGCTTCGCGACGTCGACCAGTTCGAAGATCTTGGTCACTAAGGCACACGGTCACTAAGGCACACGGTCACTAAGGCACACGGTCACTAAGACACACGGTCACTAGGAGACGCGGTCAGTTCAGTTTGGCGACGACCAACCAGATGGCCAGAGGAACCAACACCCACGCCAACGCCAGCAGGATGATCGCGTAGACCGCGAAGTCGTAGCTGCCGTCCTTGGGTGGATTGCCGCACGCGCCGACGGTCTCCCACAACGCCTTGATCGGTTGGTCGGTGCACAACTTGATGCGGTGTCTGGCCACGCCAGCCGAATACAGCGCTGCCCACGCGAGGAAGCCGAACACCACACCGCCGACAGAGGCCAGGACGACACCTTGTACCAGCCCACCGTTGAACGCCCAGTCGACGAACGCGCGCACCCCGCTGATCACACTGGACAAGATCGCACCGCCGACGAGGAAGGTCGGTAGGCCGAGCGGGTTGCCCTTGTACCCCGGCTCGACCCGGGCCGCATCGATGCGCGCTCGGCGCAACATGTGGTGTTCAGGGGAACCCCAGTCCGAGGTCGCCTCGCGCCGCTCGTACAGCTTGCGGATGCGAGTGACGAGCGTGTTCTGGTGACCTTTCACGATCCAGCGCGTCATCTGCTGCACGACGTATTGGGCAATCGGCTTCAACGGTCCGAGGGGTGGCAGCTGTGGCGCTCGTGCGCCGTTGCGGTCGAGCACCTCGAGCGAATGCATCGCCATCCGGTGGGCTTCCTCGAAACGGTCAGGTCGCCACAGCGGTTTCAGCTTGGAGAGTTCGCTGACGATGTCCTGTTCAGGTTTGCCGCGCCCGGCGATCTGCTCGAGGATGGCACCCTTCTGTTCCTTGGTTCCAGCACGCAACACCTTGAGCGCGTCGATGCGGTCGAGCACCAGGTCGTCGACGATTCCCTCCACCGCGTTGCCGAGATCTTCCACGGCGTCCACGGCGCCATCGAAAACCTGGTGGGCCGTGCGCGGTACTGTCGGATCGCTCATCGTGGAGCAGAATAGTCCGAGGCACCTGCTGCACGGCGGGGGCATCTACCGAGGGATGGGGTCATGAAGGGGTTCTTCAAGGAGTTCAAGCAGTTCATCGCGACTGGAAACATGCTCGAGTTGGCGATCGCGGTCATTCTCGGCGGTGCGGTGAAGGCGGTCATCGACTCGTTCACCAAGGACGTTGTGATGCAGCTGGTCGCTGCGGTCGGCGGCAAGCAGGACTTCTCCAAGCTGACGTTCACGTTGAACGAGGCGCAGATCGGCTACGGCAACGTGCTCACGCAGGCGCTGAACCTGGTCATCGTCGGCTTCGTGCTGTTCATGATCATCAAGGCCTACAACCGTATGAAGCGCACGCCAGAGGCTGTCCCACAAGCACCTGCGGGTCCGACGGAGATCGAGTTGCTCGCCGAGATCCGCGACGCGCTGAAGTCCCGCGGCTGACCTGCCGCTCGGAGGCCCGCCGCCTCTCGTATATTGGCAAGCCCATGCCTGCCCGACGTCCAACCATCCTCACCGGTTTGATCGGCCTCCTCGGTGTGGTCGGCCTGATCGTCGTTGCCGCGGCGTGTGGTTCGTCGTCCACCAACGGCTCGGGCACGGGCGACACCCTCGCGATTGGTGGGTTGCCGCCAACGGTGGCGAGCTCAGCGTCGAACGACGACGGCTCCGGTGGCTCCACGGCGTCGCTCGCCCCAGGCTCACAGGCGGGCGCGCGGGTACGTGGGAACAAGGTCATCCTCATCGGTGATTCGGTGATGGCCAGCACGGCTTCCCGCTATGGCGGGGAGATGTGCAAGGCGCTCGTACCACTGGGGTGGCAGACCGAGGTCGATGCCGAGACCGGTCAGTTCGTGCCATGGGGGCAGGACGTGCTCGACGCGCGGTTGGCGGCCAAATGGGACGCCGCGGTCATCCTGCTCGGCAACAACTACTTGGGCGAGCAGGACAAGTACCGCTTCGAGATCGAGCGCATGATCAACCGCCTCAGTCCGTCGATCGTGGTACTGCTGCGCGTCACCGAGTTCATTCCGAACCGTCGTCAGGTGAACGCAGTGATCGACGAGTTGGCGAAGACCCACTCGAACGTGATCACGCTCGACTGGGCTGCCGTCACCGGCGCGGACGGCACCCTCACCGGCCCTGACGGTCTGCACCTCACGAACAAGGGGCGCGCCCGGCTCGCAGCCGAAGTTGCGAAGACGCTCGGCACAGCGCCCACCTCGCCCGGTGAGTGCCTGAAGTCGAAGTTCACCGACGACTCGCGCGGCCCCGTCACCGGCACCACCGTCGCTGGCACCGGCACTGGCACTGGCACCACGGTGAATGGTGGACACACCAGTTCGTCGGTCAGCGACACCACGTCGTCGTCCTCGACCGCTGAAACTTCGACAACTGAGTCACCGATTACCGCATCGTCCGGCGGCTGAGCGCAGGTCAGGGCGCCAGTGCGCTGAACGGCGCGTGCGGGATGTTGCGCAGTACGCCGTAGAGCACCAACGCCGTCGGCAGCACCACTGCGGTCAGACGCGGGACCCACGCCGGCACACGAACTGCGGGTCGGTCGAAACTGGTGCGCACCCACGACCACCAGGCCACACAGACTGCGACCACTACGACCGGCACGAACAGGTTCTCTCCGAGCGCTGCCAGTGGATGCGCAGTGAACAACTGGTGCATACCTCGGGTGAGGCCGCAGCCCGGGCACCACAGGCCAGTGGTGGAACGGAAGATGCAGGATGGGAAATGGCTACCCGCAGCCAACGGGTCGTTCGCCGCGACCATCACAGCGGCACCAGCGAGCGCTGCGCCGGTGGCCAGAGGTGCGATACGCCGCAAGATCACGTGGCCATGGTAGGTCGTCGTTCTGGTCACGTCGGTTGCGCGAGGCGTGTTCGCCCGCCACCCTGGACAACTCATGTTGCAGGTACAGGGTCTTTCGGTAGAAGTGGGGGGTCGACTCATCGTCGACTCCATCTCGTTCACCGTCATGCCCCGCGACAAGGTCGGCCTGGTGGGCCGCAACGGCGCTGGCAAGACCAGCCTGTTCAAAGTGCTCGGTGGCGCCGCTGAATCCTCTGGCGGCAAGGTGCTGCGCAAGGGTGGTTTTGGCTATCTGCCTCAAGACCCGCGGATCGACGGCGTGGCCGACACGCGTAGCGCCGTCAGTCATGTGTTGAGCGGACGCGAGATCGACGAGCAACTCGATCGGATCGAGAAACTGCGTGTCGCGATGGAAGAGGACCCCAACGAGCGCAACGTTGCGCGCTACAGCAAGGCGCAAGACGAGTTCGCGTCGTCGGGTGGCTACGCAGCCGAGAGCGAAGCGCGCAGCATCATGGCCGGCCTCGGGCTGTCCACGGAACGTATGGAGCTGGCGATCGGTGTGCTCAGCGGCGGCGAGCGCCGTCGCGTCGAGCTCTCCCGCATCCTGTTCGCCGGCAGCGACGTGCTGCTGCTCGACGAGCCCACCAACCACCTCGACATGGATGCCAAGACGTGGCTGCTCGACTTCATGCGCAAGTACCGCGGAGCAATGCTCGTCATCAGCCACGACCTCGAACTGCTCGACGAGGCCATCACCCGCGTGTTGCACCTCGACCGACCGGGTGAGGAGAACCTGGGCAATCTCGTCGAGTACAAGGGCACGTACAGTCAGTACAAGGTGTCCCGGGTGAAGGACGAAGAGCGACTCGTCAAGCAGGCCACGCTGCAGACGAAGGAGATCGCCCGCCTGCAGTCGGTCGTCGACCGCTTCGGCGCCAAGGCCAC
The DNA here is from genome assembly GCA_903919215.1 of uncultured Acidimicrobiaceae bacterium. GTDB lineage: Bacteria > Actinomycetota > Acidimicrobiia > Acidimicrobiales > Ilumatobacteraceae > UBA668. The sequence continues at coordinate 3,533 of CAIXHI010000127.1, read as the reverse complement.
GAAGGCCGCGATGGCGCACAGCAAAGAGAAGCAGATCGCCCGTCTGGAGTCGCAACGGGTGCACGTCGGTGCCGGCGATCGCGCGCTGCGGATGAAGTTTCCCGAGCCGCCCAAGTGCGGTGCCACGGTCGTCACCGCGAGCCACTTGTCGAAGGCGTATGGAGGGCCGGCCGTGTTCGAGGATGTCTCGTTCGACCTCGGTCGTGGTGAGCGCCTGTTGGTGCTCGGCCTCAACGGCGCCGGCAAGACCAGCCTGCTGCGTATCCTCGCCGGCGAGTCCGCCGCCAACCTGGGCGACTTCCGTTTCGGTCACGAGGTGACCATGGGCTACTACGCGCAGGAGCACGACAACCTGCGCGCCGATGTACCTTCCGGTGTGATCTACACCGAGACCCAACTGCGGGCGTTCCTCGGGATGATGGGGCTGATGGGCGACAAGGTGTTCCAGCAGAGCGGCACACTCTCCGGCGGAGAGAAGACCAAGCTGGCGCTGGCGATGTTGATGGTCGGCCGCAACAACCTGCTGCTGCTCGATGAGCCGACGAACAACCTCGATCCGCCCAGCCGTCAATCGGTGGCAGATGCGTTGTCGAGTTGGCCCGGCAGCATCATTTTCGTGAGTCACGATCCTGAGTTCGTCGAGCAGTTGAAGCCCACGAAAGTGTTGCTCATGCCCGACGGCGAGGTCGACTACTTCAACGCCGACTGGCTGGAACTCGTCACACTGGCCTGACCCGCGTGTACCGTGCGCGCATGCGTCTCGGAATCATGGCAGCGGTGGACAACACCGGAACACTCGATCAACTCGTCGATCAGGCTCGTGCGGCGCACGATGCTGGTATCGACACGTTCTGGGCGGCACAGACCTTCGGTCTCGACACGCTCACCGCGATGGCGATCATCGGCCGCGAGGTGCCGACGATCGAGTTGGGTACCTCCGTGGTTCCCACCTACCCGCGGCATCCGATGATGTTGGCGCAGCAGGCGCTCACGGTGCAGGCCGCTATCGGCAATCGACTGTGCCTGGGTATCGGCCTCTCGCACCAGGTGGTGGTCGAGGGGATGTGGGGCATTTCGTTCGACAAGCCGGTGCGCCACCTGCGTGAGTACCTGTCAGCGATGATGCCGTTGCTCGACCAGGAGAATGTGCGCTTCGAAGGCGAAGCGTTCACCGTGCGCGGTTCGATCGGTGTCCCTGGCGCCGAGCGTCCACCAGTGATCGTTGCCGCGCTCGGCGCGCAGATGCTTCGTGTCGCTGGCGCGCTTGCTGATGGAACCACGACATGGTGCGTGGGTCCGGAGACCTTGCGCGACTTCACGATCCCCACGATTCGCCAGGCCGCCGCCGACGCAGGCCGTGCGGCGCCGCGCATCGTGGCGTCGCTGCCGGTGTGCGTTACCGATGATGTCGACGGCACTCGCCGCCGCGCGGCCGAGACCTTCGCGTTGTACAACACGTTGCCCAGCTATCGCAAGATGATGGACAAAGAGGGTGTGGCTGGTCCTGCCGACTTGGCCATCGTCGGCGACGAAGCGGAGGTGCGTGAGCGTTTGCTCGAGCTGAAGGCGATTGGCGTCGACGATTTCAACGCTGCGATTGTCGCCGTCGACGCCGAGGAGTGGCAGCGAACCGTGTCCGTCATGCGCGAAACGCGCTGAGCCATCGGCCCAGCGCGTTCCATGCGTGCGTTCAACTGCGACGAGTTCAGCCCTTCGGTGTGAAGGTGCCTTGCAGATGCCACACACCGGTGAAACCGTTGAACGAGCCACCCGAGATGAGGCTGGTCCAGGTCAGCGTGTAGTCGCCGGTGGTCGGGTCGATGGTGCCGGTCGCTGCAGCTGAGCCTTGGCTGAACGTGCCACCGCCCCAGTAGGCGGTGAACGACGACAGGTCGCCGGTGAGTGTGCCGCCGGTGGCAGTGATCGATGGGATCGGGCCGCTGCCGTCGGTGGCAACACCGAAGGCCGAACCGAAGAACTTCGCCGGGGCGGCGATCGCGGCGACGAGTGCGTTGTTGTTTGCGTCGAACGCCGGGGTCGGCGAGGCCTGTGCGGTGCCGCTGGTGAGACCGCCGTCAGTACCAGGTGCGAGCAGCGTGAAGTTCGTGTCCTTGCATGCCGAATCGGCGTTCGGTACGAACGGTCCCGCCTCGGCGGTACCGCCGGGCTGCACCATCTGGAAGTACGAGCCGGTCGGGGCGGCGGCGGTGCAGTCTCCGGCGTCAAGAGCGAACGTGCCCACGAGATCGCCTTCGAACGACGGAGCGGCGTCGGTGACCGGGACGGTGGTCTCCGCATCGCCAGCGGTGTCGGCGACAGCCTCGGTGGCAACGGTCTTCGTCGTGTCCTTGTCGCTGTCGCTGCATGCGGCGAACAACGTGAGTGACGCAGCGGCTGCGGCCAACAGGCGGATGGGGGTTGAAGCCTTCATGAGGATTCCTTCTCTGGGGTGGGGGAGGTGGCTGGAGGGGTCTCGCGGCGTCGGAGGGCGGCAGCAGCAGCCCCGGCGACGAGCGCACCCGGGATCACGAAGAACCACGGGAACAATGGGAATGACGGCATCGCATCGACGGCCTGGAAGTTGTCGACGTTGTCGTTCATGGTGGCGATCATCGGGTTGAACTCGCCGACGATGGTGGGCCACTCGGCGGAGAACTGGGTGATTGCGGGGTGATCGGCCGCCGAAGCTCCGGTGGCTTCGTAGGCCGGGACGACGCCGACGCGAAGTTGCCCCTCGCCGCCACCGAGGCTGATGAAGTAGCCCTGCACGTTGCGCACGCGTTGGGCGGTCATCATCGGTCGGAAGTCGTCGATCATCTCGCCACCCTTTGGTGCGCGGGTGAACATCTGGAAGATCGCCGGCGCGGCCACGACGCCAAGGCCCATGACTGCGAGCGCGATCAACAGACCTCGGGGTCGGGTGCCTTTGCGACCCTTCACCAGTGCCGCCGCTGCGAGGCCGGCGATGATCACGCCGGGCAGCACGAAGAACCACGGGAACAGATCGAACGAGGGCAGCGCGGCGACCGCCGCGTAGTTGCCCATGTTCCGGTCCATGCGGTCGAGCAGATCGGTCATGTCCGTCTGGATGGTCGGCCATTGATCATTGAGCCCGGCCGCACCCACGAACTGTGTGTCGTAGTCGGGGAGCGACTGCTGCAAGGTGAGCGACTCGGTGTTGGCCTTGTCGATCAGGTCGAGGTAGCCGCGGAACGCGTCGATCTTTGTCGTCTGCATGTACGGCTGGAAGTCGTCGATCATCGTGCCGCCTTGGGGGGCACGAGTGAACATCTGGAACGCCACCGGGGCGGCCGCGAGGCCGAGGCCGATCACCAGCGCGACCACCACGGCAAGGGAACCCCGGCGGGGGTTGGCGGGGGTATCGGTCCTGGGCACGCACGCAGTCAAGCACCCGGCTGGGGCAAATCCTACCTATTTGGTCAACAATTGGCCAGTGGGTCGATGAGTCAGCGCAGCGTGACCGGGGTGCCGCCGTACGGCTTGTTCACCAGGTCGAAGAAGTCGTTGCCTTT
>CAIXHI010000126.1 GCA_903919215.1 uncultured Acidimicrobiaceae bacterium | reverse complement strand
GGGCGGAACGCTCACCGGGTTCAGTCACGGCGGAACGACTGGCGACCCGTGGCCCGCGTGATGCGAGTGCGCCGACGCTCGGTGCGCACCACCCGCCGGCTCTGGCGACGGCTGCGGCGCAGTTCGATGCGCTCGGCGGTCACCGGGGCCACCGCAGCCTGCTTCCAGACCTTCACGAACCGTTGCACGGCAGTGATCAAGGTAAGGCCGAGTGTGATCCACAGGATCGGGATGAGCAGCAGCGGGAACAGCAGGCCGAGGCACAGTGCGATGATCCGCTCTGCGCGCTCCATCAGACCACCCTTGGCATCCAGACCCAACGACTCGGCCTTGGCGCGCATGTAGCTGATGACCGAACTGAGCGCCATCACGGCGAACGGCAGCAGCGCCAAGTGCGGATCCTCGGTGCTGGCGAAGTGCCACGCCACGCCACCGAACAGCAGCGCATCAGCGAAGCGATCGATGGTGGAGTCGAAGAACGCGCCACGTTGGCTGGACGAACCCGACGCCTTGGCCAACGCACCGTCGAGTAGATCGGGCAGCGCGGCGAGCACCACGAGGAGCAAACCGAGGCGCAGCTGACCGAAGCCGATCGCGACGGCAGCACCGATGGCCACGAGCAGACCGATCGCCGTGAGGTGGTCGGGCGTCAGCCCTGTCTTGCGCAGGCCATTGCCCAGCGGCTTGACGGCCTTGTCGACCGGGGCGCGGAACTTTCCGTCGAACATTGAACGAAGGTTACCCGGCCACGGCACACCGTTTCGTGCGCGCCGCAAAGCCGCACGTCAACGTGGACGAATCAGACGTCCCAGTCCTCGAGCGGGTTGTCCTGCACGAGGTGCTCGACGACACGGCCGTTGACTGCGTCCACCAGCACCAAACCACGGCGGCGCGGCGGCTCTTCGGCCGAGTAGCACAGCACCCGCCACGTGGGCCGGCTGCGCAGCCCGCGCCACACCTGCTGCGCCGAGGCGTGACCCACGGCGAAGCCGACGGCGCCCTGCGCAGCCACGAGTGCCTGCTGCTCGTCGAACTTCATCCGCCAGCCCGAGGTGATTGAGAACAGGCCCACGACGCCGAGCAGGATCGCTGCCCACAGGAACCCGCTGTTGACCATTGCCGAGTCATTGCGCTTCACCAGCCACAGCACCAGGCACAGCACTGCAACCGTGAGATAGAGAATGCCGGGCTTGCGCCGCCGACTGTTGTCGGGGAACTCGTAGTTCAGGGTGTGCTCGACCGCGTTCAGGTCGTCGGGGAGTACGTCGCGCAGATCGTCATCGGCACGGATGTTGGGGGCGTCGCTCATGCGTGGAACAGGCTAATGCGCACGCGGCTCAGTCGAACAGGCCAGTCGACCGTTCGACCGACGGCGCAGGCAGCCCGATGTGCGTATAGGCGGCTGGCATGGCGATACGGCCGCGAGGGGTTCGAGCGAGGAGACCCTGCTGAATGAGGAACGGCTCGTACATATCTTCCACCGTTTCCGGCTGCTCCCCCACGCTGATGGCCACCGTGCTGAGCCCCACCGGACCGCCGGCGAACTGCACGCAGATGGCGTTGAGGATGGCGCGGTCGACCTTGTCGAGGCCGCGTTCGTCGACGCCGAAGACCTTCAACCCCGCACGTGCCGTGTCCTCGTTGATGGTGCCGTCGCCGCGGACTTCGGCGAAGTCGCGCACCCGCCGCAGCAGACGGTTGGCGATACGCGGCGTGCCGCGCGAACGGCGAGCGATCTCCCATGCCCCCTCGGATGAGGTCTGCACGTGCAGGATGCCTGCGGTGCGGCGAACGATGGCCTCGAGTTCGTCGTCGGCGTAGTAGTCGAGCCGGGCCACCAGACCGAAGCGGTCGCGCAGTGGGCCGGTGATCATGCCCGTGCGGGTGGTGGCCCCGACCAACGTGAAGCGCGGCAGCGTGAGCCGGATGCTGGACGCCGAGGGACCCTTACCGACGACGATGTCGAGCATGAAGTCCTCCATCGCGGGGTAGAGAATCTCCTCCACCGCCCGTGACAGGCGGTGGATCTCGTCGATGAACAACACGTCGCCCTCTTCGAGCTTGGTGAGGATGGCTGCCAGATCGCCGGCCCGTTCCAGCGCCGGGCCGGAGGTGATGTGCAGATGCACGCCCATCTCGGCAGCAACGATGGCGGCCATACTCGTCTTACCGAGGCCGGGGGGCCCAGCGAGCAACAGGTGGTCGGCTGGATGGCCGCGACGCTTGGCGGCCTCGAGCACGATCGAGAGGTGCTCTTTCAGCTCCCGTTGGCCGACGAACTCACTGAGCCGCTTGGGACGCAGGCCGACCTCATCGGACTCTTCTTGAGAGCCAACCGGTGCAGGGTCGAGAAATTCGTCACGCACGCTTGGCTCCCAACAGTTTCAGTGCATCGCGCAGCATCGAGCCGGCGTCGCTGTCGGAGGGTACTTCGCGCAGCGCCTCGCGAATCTCCTCTGGCCCATAGCCAAGCCCGGCGAGCGCTTCGCGCACATCGCCGATGACAGAGTGCTTCGCGCCGCCCGCCGAAGGCAGTGGGTCGAGCATCGGCAACGACAGCTTGTTGCGTAGTTCGATCAGCAGACGCTCGGCTGTCTTCTTGCCAACACCGGGCACCAGCGTGAGCGCCCCGAGGTCGCTGGAGGCGATGATGTCGACCAACGCCGACGGCGAGTGTGTGCCCAGAATCGCGAGTGCCAGTGCCGGACCAATGCCGTGTGTGGCGATGAGCACCTGGAACGTGGTGCGCTCATCGCGATGCAGAAAGCCGAACAGTGTCTGCGCGTCTTCACGAATGTGATGGTGCACGTACAAGAACGCCGGCGAACCCGGTTCCAGTTCGGCGAGCGTGCGTGGAGTGACCGCGACCAGATAGCCGACGCCGGCGACCTCGACGAGGGCGTTGGCATCCTCGGTGCGTTCGAGCACCACCCCGCGCAGCGAGCCGATCATCGACCCACCGCCTGATCGACCCGACGACGCATCGGCGCCGCCGCCAGATAGCACAGCGCCAGTGCGGCCGCATCGGCAGCATCCGCAGGCTTGGGCGGCGTGGACAACCCCAGCCGGGCCTGCACCATCTTTTGCACCTGTGCCTTGTCCGCGCCACCCCAACCGCACACGGAGTCCTTCACCTGGTTGGGTGTGAACTGCATGACATCGCACCCGAACGTGGCGGCCTCGGCCAGTGCCAGACCGCTGGCCTGCCCGACGCTCATCGCGGTGCGCACGTTGTTCTGGAAGAAGACCTGCTCGACCGCCACACCCTGTGGGCGGAACTCGTGCAGCAACGCCACCAGTTCGGCCTTGAGTTCGGCCAGACGTTGCGGCAATGCGTCGGTGGGGGGCGTACGGATGACACCGAGGCTGAGTGTCTTGACCTCACGGCCCACGGACTGCAGCACGGCGTAGCCACAACGCGTGAGACCGGGGTCGATACCGAGGACTACCAGGCCCTGTTGGACGGGGATTCCAGGAGCGAACACGTGTACGAGCGTAGCGGCTGCGACCCCATGGGGTGCGGATCCTGTGGCACCCTTAGGGGATGCCTCATGCCGTTCGCATCACCGGCCGTTGGGTCGCCCTCCTCACGGTCGCAGCCCTCGTGGTCGGTTGTAGTGGATCGGATTCGAGCAGCGGCGATCCCGGCGTTGCCACCACCGACACCCTCGCCCCCGGCGACACGGCGATGCTCGAACCGCTGTTCTGCGACCCACTCGACGAGCGAGCGTGCCTGCTGCCCTGGCCCAACGACGCTTTCACCCGACCCGACGAGACCACACCCACCGGTCGCCGGGTGGACATTCTCGACGGTGCCGCCCCGCAGAACGTCGACGGTATGCCGCTCGACGTCACCGACCAGAACCTGGCGGACGGCTTCTCCCCCGGGTCGTCGATCCTGACGTTCGTCCCGGAGCTCGACGTCGAGCGCACCGGCATCGCCCCCAGCACCGACATCGGCGCCTCGCTGAACGACGACGCACCGATCGTGATTCTCGACACCGTCACTGGCACACGGGTTGCCTATTGGGCCGAGCTCGACGCCACCGGGCCCGCCGACGACCAAGTGCTGATCGTGCACCCCGCGGAGGCGCTCGCCGAGGGCCACCACTTCATCGTCGCCCTGCGCAACCTGCTGGATTCCGAGGGTCGGGCGATCCAGCGCACACCTGCGTTCCAGGCGATCCTCGACGGAGCGCCCGAGCCCCCGCAGCGGGCATACCCGTTCCGCGATCTTCTCGCAGCGCTCGACAGCGACGGCATCGGCACCCCCGGTCTCTACCTCGCATGGGACTTCACGGTGGCCAGCGCCGAGAGCCTCAGCGGGCGTCTCCTGCACATGCGCAGCGAGACCTACGACGCGCTCGGCGCCGATGGCGCGCCGGCGTTCACTGTCACGTCGTCCACGGATGACGGGACCGTCCGCACAGTCGACGGTACGTACGACGTGCCCAACTACCTCACCGGCGACGGTTCGCCCGGTCAGCGGTTCGATCTCGACATCGATCACCTCCCCCGGCGCAACACCGACACACCCGTGCTGCACGTCCCGTTCCGCTGTGTGCTGCCGCTGGGCGCCACGACACCCGCGCCAGCGATCGTGTACGGACACGGTCTGATGGGCACGCTCGACGAGGTGGGCGCGCTGTCCTTCGCTGCAGCCTCTGGCCTCGCCGCCGCATGCGCCACCGACGAGATCGGGATGAGCGCCCACGACGTACCCAACCTCGCCTCCGTGCTCGCCGACCTGTCGCACTTCCCCGAGGTGGCCGACCGGCTGCAACAAGGTCTGCTCCACCAGCAATTCCTTGGGCGCCTGCTGAACTCGCCCACCGGGTTCGTCACCGACCCGGCGTTCCAGACCTCCGCCGGTGCGCCGATCATCGCCAACGGCGCCACCCAGTTCGTTGGCAACAGCCAGGGCGGCATCCTCGGCGGTGCCGCCAGTGCCATCTCCACCGAGTGGAACCGTGTCGTGCTCGGTGTTCCCGGCACCACCTATTCGCTGCTGCTCCCCCGCTCCAGTGACTGGCCGCAGTTCGCCACCGTGTTCGACCAGGCGTACCCCGATCCCGCTGATCGTCTGCTGGCGATGCAGCTCATCCAGTTGCTCTGGGACCGCGGTGAGAACAACGGCTACGCGCAGCACCTCACCAGCGACCCGTACCCCGGCATCCAGGAGAAGCAAGTGCTGCTGGTCGAGGCGTTCGGCGACCACCAGGTGGCCAACGTGTCCACCGAGGTGCTGGCCCGCACCATCAATGCGGTCGTGTACGAACCCTCGATCGCCGACGGCCGCAGCAACGACGTCGACCCGCAGTGGCATCTCGCCGCCTACAGGCCGGGCGCGACGGCCATCCTCGTGGTGTGGGACTACGGCACTCCGGCGCCGCCCACGGTGAACCTCCCGCCCACCTCGCCCGAGTACGGCGACGACCCGCACGGGGCCGGCAGCAGGGAACCGCGTGTGCTGCAACAGGCGCTCGTGTTCTTGCTGACCGGTCAGTTGCTCGATGTGTGTCAGGCGCAGGCCTGCACGAGTGGAGTGCTCAGTGGCTGAGTGAGGCGAGCACGTCGACGAGCTCGCTGACCGGACGGAACGTCAGGCCGGCGATGGCACGGTGCACGTAACGCACGACACCCTCACCGTCGATGATGAAGATGCTGCGCCGCGGGAACCCGAGCGGGCCGAGCGTGCCGTACGCACCGGCGACGGCCTTGTCGGTGTCGGCCAACAGCGGAAACTTGAACCCGTGCTTGGTGCTGAACCGCTGATGGCTGTCGACACTCTGCGCCGAGATCGCCAACACCTGAGCGTTCAGCGCCTCGAACTGCGAGAGGTCGTCGTTGTACGTGTTGAGCTGACGGGTGCACACCGGAGTGTCGTCGCCGGGGTAGAACACCACGACGACGGGCCGACCGTGGAAGTCGGCCAGTGACACGGTTTCGCCAGAGTTGGAAGCCAGCGCGAAGGCCGGTGCCGCGTCGCCGATCGAGATACTCATTCGCTGACCGCTTCCATCAGTGCATCGCTGATGTCGAAGTTGCTGTACACATCCTGCACATCGTCGTTGTCCTCCAACGCGTCGATGATACGCAGGATCTGGCGAGCGTCGGCTGCGTCGGTGACCTCCACCGTGAGACTGGACACCATCGTGCTCTCCGCGGAGACGACTTCCAGCCCAGCGGCCTGCAACGCGTCGCGCACGTCGAACACGAGGTGCGGATCGCAGGTGATACGCCAGGCGCCGTCGCCGTCGTCGGCCACGTCGTCGGCGCCAACTTCGAGCGCCAACATCATCAGCGACTCCTCATCGCCACCGTTCACCACCAGCACGCCACGGCGGCTGAACTGCCAGCCGACCGCGCCGGGCTCGGCCAGCGAACCGCCGAGCTTGGAGAAGATGTTGCGCACATCGCCGCCGCTGCGGTTGCGGTTGTCGGTGAGCACATCCACCAGCATGGCCACACCGCCCGGGGCATAGCCCTCGTAGGTGATCGCTTCGTAGATGCCGCCGCCTGCCAGACCTGCGCCGCGCTTCACCGCACGGTCGATGGCGTCGTTGGTCATCTGCGACGCTTTGGCCTTCTGCATGACGGAACGCAACGAGGCGTTCGAGGTGGGGTCGGCGCCACCTTCGCGTGCGGCGACCTCGAGCAGTCGGGCAATCTTGTTGAAGACCTTGGCGCGGGCCTTGTCGGCTGCACCCTTCTTGTGCTTGATCGTTGCCCATTTGGAATGGCCGGACATCGGATACTCCTTCGTCGATGTGTCAGATGGTCGATGTGTCAGATGATGGAATGGTGACGCAGAAACTGCTCGTGCAGTCGTGCGTCGGGTGTGAGTTCTGGATGGAATGATGCCACCGTGACCGAACCCTCGCGGGCCAGCACCGGCACACCTTCGCATTCGGCGAGCACCTCGACACCAGCGCCGAGGCGTTCCACCTTGGGTGCACGGATGAACACCGCGTGGAACGGGTTCGATAAGCCCGTCACCGGGATGTCGGTCTCGAAGCTGTCGACCTGACGACCGTAACCGTTGCGCCGCACGGACACATCGATCGCACCCAAGCTGCGCTGATCCTCGCGTCCGTCGAGCACTTCGGTGGCCAGCAGGATCATGCCTGCGCACGTGCCGAACACCGGTAGCCCGTCATGCAACCGATCCGCCAGCACGTCGAACAACCCCGACGAGACCAGCAACTTCGACATCGTCGTGCTCTCGCCGCCGGGCATCACCAGGGCCTGCACCTTGTCCAGATCCGCAGGAATGCGCACCTGCAGTGTGGAGGCGCCTACTGAACGGAGAGCGCGCTCGTGCGCGACGAATGCGCCTTGCAGCGCAAGGACTCCGACGATCGAGGCTGACACCCTGGAGGCTCCGCACTACGCAGCACGGGCTGTCCTCACCAACCGCGCTCGGCGAACTTGGTGGTGTCGTCCATGCCGATACCGGTCATCGGGGCACCGAGGCCACGGCTGACCTTGGCGAGGATGTCGGCATCACGGAAGTGCGTGGTGGCCTCGACGATGGCCCTGGCGCGAGGCGCCGGATCGTTGCTCTTGAAGATGCCGGAACCGACGAACACGGCCTCGGCACCCAACTGCATCGCGAGCGCCGCGTCGGCCGGGGTGGCGATACCACCGGCGCAGAACAGCGGCACCTGCAGCTTGCCCGTCTCGGCGATCTCCTGCACCAGCGGCAGCGGCGCCTGCAGCACCTTGGCCCACTGGAACAGTTCGGCGGAGTCGGCCTGGGTGATCTTGCGGATGTCGCCGAGGATGCTGCGCAGGTGGCGCACGGCTTCGACGATGTTGCCGGTGCCGGCTTCACCCTTGCTGCGGATCATGCAGGCACCTTCGCTGATGCGACGCAGCGCCTCACCGAGGTTGGTGGCGCCACACACGAAGGGCACGGTGAACGCGTACTTGTCGATGTGGTGGGCCTCGTCGGCCGGGGTGAGCACTTCGCTCTCGTCCACGTAGTCGACCCCGAGGGCCTGCAGGATCTGCGCCTCCACGAAGTGACCGATGCGAGCCTTGGCCATCACCGGGATGGTGGTGACAGCCTTGATGCCCTCGATCATTTCTGGATCGCTCATGCGCGAGACACCGCCATCGCGACGGATGTCGGCCGGCACTCGCTCGAGCGCCATAACGGCGCACGCACCTGCGTCCTCGGCGATCTTGGCCTGCTCGGGGTTGACGACATCCATGATGACGCCACCCTTCAACATCTCAGCCAGGCCTCGCTTGACCTGCATGGTGCCTGTGGCTCGCGTAGAAGACGGCGTCGAATTCATGAGTGCAGCGTACCGTTACCGGGCCGTCGGCAACCCAGGATTTCCCGACGCTGCGAGTCGGGTTGACGTGCCAGGTCAGAGCTCGCGGAGGAGCGCGATGCGCTCTTCGAGCGGCGGGTGAGTGTTGAACAACTTGTTGAACCATGCCAGCTTGCCGCCATCGCCGACGCCGGACAGCGGCTGCTCGATCCACATGTGTGCCGTGGCGGTGGTCGCCGAGTGGGTGACCGTGCTGTCGGCGCGCAGCTTCTCCAGCGCCGAGATCAGCCCCGGTGGGTAGCGCGTCAACTGACATGCCGACACATCGGCCAGCGTCTCACGCCGGCGACTGATGGTGGCCTGCATCGCCTTGGCGATGATCGGGGCGAAGATCAGCAGCACGAAGCCGAAGATGGCCAAGATGTTGCCCGTGTCGTTGCGGTCGCCATCGCGGCGCGAGCGGCCGCCGTTCCACCACATCATGCGAATACCCATGTTGGCCAGCAACGCCACGGCGCCCACCAGCGTGACCGCCAGCGTGTTGACCAGGATGTCGTAGTTGCGGATGTGCGACAGCTCGTGGGCCACCACACCTTCGAGCTCCACCCGGTTCATCTTCTCCAGCAACCCGGTCGTGACAGCAATCGCCGCGTGC
>CAIXHI010000125.1 GCA_903919215.1 uncultured Acidimicrobiaceae bacterium | reverse complement strand
CCGGGCGGGATGGGCGCGCCCGAGCGGACGAGGGCCACATGCCATGCGGGTGAGTAGCCGAGGGCCCAACGCAACGCCGTGACGGCAGTGCCGCCGATGCAGGCGCTGACGGGCGAGGGCTTCATGCCGATGATCTCGCGGATGCGTTCGGGCACCGTCGCCACCGCAGCCTGCAGCAGCGGCTGGTAGCCGAGCTGCACCGGGATCGACAGGGGCGGACGGCGCAGGAACTTGATCGCGTTGTGCTCGGCCTGCGACCGGGCGAGCGCCGGGTGTTCGCTGACCCACGCGGCCAACTCGGCGGCGGTGGTGGGCATCGGCGACGCGCCGAGCAGCGCACCGATGCGGGTCTGCTCCTCGACGAAGCGGTCGGCGTCCTCGGGTGTCAGCTTCGACGCCCCGTACGCCTGGTAGGCGGCGAGGAACGAATCGGTCAGCACGTTGTGCACCCACGCAGCCATGCCCGGGTTGCTCGCGCTATACGCCTTGTCGCGCTCCGAACGGCCCTTCACCGGCACGTGGGCGTTGCGCACCGCTTGCACCGCAGCCTCCACCTCGGGCATCGAGCCGTAGGTGGTTTCGGTGACATACACCGACGTGCGGCTCAGCCGGCCGAGCGGGTCGTCGCGATAGCGCGAGTGCTGCTCGACACCGGCGGAGACCTCGGGGTGCGCGGTCTGGATCAGCAACGCACGGATGCCGCCGACGAAGGCCGACGTGTCGCCGATGACCCGCCACGACACCGAGTCGGGGCCCAGCAGCCCGGGGTCGCCCATGTGGTCGAGCGTGTGCTCCAAGGCTTGTGGCCCGTGCGAGAACAGCGACGTGGTGGACCCGACGATCTTGTCTCTCAGCAAATCGATCACACCTCCTTCCTACCTGGCTTCGCGGCGACTTGTGGGTCGGGGGTTGCTTCCGGCGCGGCTCGGCTGGGCGCTGCGCCCGGTGCAGTCACCTGGGCCGAGGCTGGATGACGGCGATGCCTAATCCCTGGGCTGCCTGGGTCAGCCGCTCGTCGTAGGCCACCACACCTTCCAGCTCGTCGCCGAGCGTGAGCGCCGACGCGAGGTGGATCGCGTCGAGCGTGCGCAGGACTGTCGGTTCGAGGTGGGCGGCAGCTTCAAAGACGTCGGTGGACACCTGCAGCAGCACGAGCGAGTCGAGCACCTCGCGTGCCTGCACCATCCGGTCGGGGGCGGCTCGCCGCACGGCTCGCAGCAGTTCGGTGCGGGCGAGGTCGCTCGACACCAGTTGACGGTTGGCAGCGGTGAGCCACTTGCGCAGCGCCTTCGACTCGGGCTCGGCAACCACCAGTTTCGTGAGCGCGGAGGTGTCGACGTAGTACGCCACGTCAGCTGCGTTCGTCGGCGCGCATCGCTGCCAGCTCCGCCGACAGGCTGGGGCCGGTCTTCGGTGGTGTGAGATCGTCGATGCGACGCCGAGCCGGTCGGGCACGGCCGCTGTCCAGCAACGCCTGTAGCCGTGTGGCTGGCAGCGGAGTCAACCGGGCGACGGGCCGCCCGCGGTCGGTGATGGTGATGGTCTCGCCGGCAGCGGCTTCGGCGACCACGGCGGATGCGTTCTGCTTGAGGGCTCGAATGCCGACGTCAGCCATGTGCTTCAATGTAGCACTTCGCTGCGGAGGTGGGTCTGGGCGGGGTGGGATGGTCGTCGAACGCATGGCCGGAGCATCGCGAAGGGGTGTCACGCGATGCGCAAGCTGTCGATATGGTGCGCTCAGCGGCGCCTCAGCGTCTATTGGCGCCTCGGGCTGCGGCCCTTCTCGAAGTGATGCTTCCGTATCGGGCCACTTGTGGCGGCCCCGTCGTTGTCGTCGATGAGGAGGTGCTTCCATGCGCCAGGTTCGTGAGATCAACGTCGCTCGTGCGGGGGTGGCGAGATGGTGATGTGTCAGTGGTGTGGGCGCGAGATGACCACCGCTGCGTCGTGCACAGTCGATGCCTTGCACGTGCGCGGGCGTCACGTCGAGCTGGTTCCGTTCGGGCGCGAGCCGGGCTGGATGGGCCGTGGCACGCGGTGCGGTGATTGCGGCGTCGAGCGCGGCGGTCATCACCACCCGGGGTGCGATCTGCAGCGGTGCCCCACGTGCGGTGGGCAGTTGTTGTCGTGCGGGTGTCGGTTCGACGAGGACCGTGGCCTGACCCTGGTGAACCACCCCAACCAGGGTGGGCGCGATCCGCGTCCCTTCTGACCTGCCGTCGCACCCACGGGTGCGGAACGATGTCGGAACCGACATCGAACCGCACCCGTCGGCCCGGAGTGCGACGCAGTCCTCGGCGAGGCCAGCCGCCACCTGGCCTGCGGAACCCGATAGAAACTTCCCGTGACAGGAGGCGAGATGCACTACGAGGTCGAACACCCCGACGAGGTGTGGCGCAGCATGCTCAACCCGGAGGAGTTCGCCGTCTTGCGGCAGGCGGCCACCGAGCGACCGGGCACGGGTGCGTTGCTGCACGAAGAACGCGACGGGCTGTACACGTGCCGGGCGTGCGGGAACGAACTGTTCACCGCCGGCACGAAGTTCGAGTCGGGCTGCGGCTGGCCGAGCTTCTACGAATCGGTGCGGCCGGAAGCGGTGGAGCTGATCGAGGACCGCGCCATGGGCATGCTGCGCACCGAAGTGCGTTGCGCCCGCTGCGGCTCGCACCTCGGCCACGTGTTCCCCGACGGCTACGGCACGCCCACCGGCAACCGGTTCTGCATGAACTCGGTGTCGCTGGCGTTCCAGCCCGACGGCCCGCCCGACGCGTAGTTGCCGCGCCGCATTCGGCGTGGCAACGTGTGGCCATGTCGTCCGAGGTCGCCAGGGTGAAAGAGCGCAGGCTGGCGATTGCCCTCGGTCTGAACGTGGTGATCGTGGTGGTGCAGGTGGTGATCGGGCTGGTCGCCTCGTCGCTGGGTCTGCTGGCGGATGCGGCGCACAACCTCACCGATGTGGCCGCGATCGTGGTGTCGCTGGTCGCAGTGCGGTTCGCGCGGCGAGCGGCGAATGCGTCGCGCTCGTTCGGCTATCACCGCGGCACGATCCTGGCGGCGCAGGCCAACGCCGCGAGCATCCTGGTCGTGTGCGTGTTGGTCGGCTTCGAGGCCGTCCGCCGCTTCCTCGACCCGCAGCCCGTGAAGGGTGGCCTGGTGGTGATCGTTGCGCTCATTGCTGCGGCGGCGAACTTCGGCGCGGCAGCCGCGTTGGGTGGCGGCCAGGCGCATCACGCCGACGGCGAACCCGACGACGGTGGCGACTCGCATGACTTGAACATGCGCTCGGCGCTGCTACACATGCTGTCCGACGGCGCTGTGTCGGTCGGTGTGGCGCTGGCCGGTCTGGTGATCCTGCTGACCGGCGGCTGGTACTGGCTCGACCCGGCCGTGTCGCTGGTGATCGGTGCGGTGATCGGTGTGCAGGGCTGGCAGTTGCTGCGCTCGACGGCCGACGTGTTGTTGGAGTCCACACCCGCCGGGCTCGATGTGGACGCGCTCGCCGCGGCGATGGCCGAGGTTGAGGGTGTCGAGTCAGTGCACGACCTGCATGTGTGGACGTTGTCCAGCGACGTGCGGGCGTTGTCGGCGCACCTCGTGCTCGACGGACACCCGACGCTCGAACAGGCGCAGGTGGTAAGCGCCCGGGCGAAGTCGGCGATCGGTGCTCGCTTCCGCATCAGCCACGCGACGCTCGAGTTGGAATGCGAAGCCTGCGGCGTGCCCGCCACGTTCTGCAGCATCGACACCCACCGCCACTGACGACGAAGGATTCCGTCATCTGCTCCCACTATGGAACGGCACGGACATGGTGGATCTCAGAGTCCGCTTCCAATGGTCTCTGCTGACAGCGCGGATGCCCACCGTCGGACTCTTGTATATCCAAATCAGCCTGCATCGATCGCCCTCCTGTCGCTGGCGTCGACGACCCAATTTCAAGGCTGAGAAGAATGGCGCGGAGTTACCTTCAAATCAACACCAACCTCTCTAGTGGCGGTGGAGGGCGGGCTCAGGTTGGTGTGTTGAGGGCATGCAGGTTTCTTTGTCCCTCGAAGTGTGGTGGACTGTTCGAAGCTCGAGCGGACGCGGACGTGGCTCGGAAGGGTAATCATCATGTCGATTTCACTTATTAGGTCACGTTGGGCGGCGATAGGTGCTGCGGTGGCGGTCTCCCTTGGTGGTGGTGCTGTGTGGATGGCACATGCCACGGGCGAATCCGCTCAGCTTTCGTTCGTCGCCGTTGTTCCGTGTCGGCTGATGGACACTCGCCCTGCACCAGATCTGGTGGGACTGCGGTCGACACCGATCGGGCCGGGTGAGACCTATTCGGCAATGGTGTGGGGCGCGAATGGCAACTGCACCACTCCAAGTTCCGCAGTGGCAGTTTCAATGAACGTGACCGTGGTAAGGCCCTCGGCCGGCGGATTCCTGACGGTCTTCCCGTCAGGAGCGGCCAGGCCGACGACCTCGAATCTGAACTTTTCAGCCGGCCAGGTCATCCCTAATGCTGTGACCGTCAAACTGTCGGCTGACGGCAAGGTCTCGTTCTTCAACAACGCGGGCACGGTCAACGTCATTGCGGACGTCGTGGGTTACTACGTACCTGCCGCAGCGGGTGCTGCTGGTGCGACGTGGCGTAGTGGTTCGGGTGTGCCGTCGAACTCGTTGGGCGCGGATGGCGACTACTACCTGAACACGACGACCTCGGATGTGTATCTGAGGGCTAGCGGCAGCTACAGCGTGGTGACCAACATCAAGGGTGGTACCGGGAACACCGGGAACACCGGATCATCGGGTGCGACGTGGCGTAGTGGTTCGGGTGTGCCGTCGAACTCGGT
>CAIXHI010000124.1 GCA_903919215.1 uncultured Acidimicrobiaceae bacterium | reverse complement strand
TGACCTTGTACTTGGCGAAGTTGGAGGCCTCGCTGAAGCCGACGCGTTCGCGCACGGCGCGGCTTTCCTCGGACACCGTCTCGAACGCGTTCGAGCGGTAGAACGTCACGTTCTCCTTGGGCTCGAGGCCGGGCTTCTGGAACCACAGCGGGTGCTCGAGGCCGAACCCTGCGCCCCACACGGCGTTGTGGTCGGTGAGACGGTCGTAGATCGGCGTCGTGTGCAAGGGGCGGGCGGCCGTCAGCTCCTCGTTCGGGAACGTGATGCGGAAACGCCGCGAGTAGTTCTCACGGACTTTGCTATTGGTGAACGCCAGCGTGGCGTAATCGCCGTAGCGGGCGACGTCCATCGCCCAAATGTCGGCACCCGGGTCGCCATCCACCATCCAGTTGGCGAGCGACAGACCCACACCGCCGCCCTGCGACAGGCCCGCCATCACTGCGTTGGCCATCCACATGCCACGCATCCCCTTGATCGGGCCGACGAGCGGGTTGCCGTCGGGGCTGAATGTGAACGGGCCGTTGACGAACTTCTTGATACCGGCGCGACCGATGGCCGGGAAGTGCTCGAACGCACGTGTCAGTTCGGGGGAGATGCGGTCGAGGTCGTGGGGGAGCAGTTGGAACACGAAGTCCCACGGCGTCTCCTTCGGTGCCCACGGCCGGTTGTCCTGCTCGTAGGTGCCGAGCAGCATGCTCTGACCTTCCTGACGGGCGTAGATCTCACCGGCGAAGTCGATGACGTGCGGCAACTCACGACCGTTGGCCTGGTTGTACTCGATGACTTCGGGCATCGGCTCGGTCATCAGGTAGTGGTGCTCCATCGCCAACACCGGCAGTTCGATACCGCACATGCGGCCGACCTCGCGGGCCCACAGACCACCTGCGTTCACGACGTGTTCGGCGTGAATCGTGTGGTCGCGGTCGGTGATGACGTCCCAGGTGCCGTCCTGGCGTTGCGACAGGCCGGTGACCCATGTGTCGGTGTACACCTCGGCACCGCGGTTGCGTGCACAGATCGCATAGGCGTGCGTGACGCCGTACGGGTCGACACTGCCCTCGTCCTCGTCGTAGAGCGCGCCGACGAAGAAGCGCTCCTCGAGCAACGGGTTGAGCTCCTTGGCTTCCTTCATGGAGAGGATCTCCATGTGCATGCCGAGATATCGGCCGCGGGCCTGGGCCATGCGCAGGAAGTCGAGCCGCTCGGGGGTGTCGGCCAACTGGATGCCACCGGGCAGGTGGATACCGCAGTTCTGACCTGACTCGGCCTCGATCTCCTTGTACAGGTTGACCGTGTACTGCTGGAGACGGGCGACGTTGGGATCACCGTTCAGCGTGTGCATACCGCCTGCGGCGTGCCATGTGCTGCCCGCCGTGAGCTGCTTGCGCTCGAGCAGGACGACATCCGTCCACCCCGCCTTGGTGAGGTGATACAGCACGCTGGCGCCGACCACACCTCCACCGACCACGACGACTTGTGCTGATGACTTCATGGGGGAACTCCTCGGTGAATGTGAGTGCAGTGGTATCAGAAATCGGTGGCGACGCCGCCCTCGGCGACACGCCGAGCGACGAACTCGTCGAGTTCCGTTCGGATCGCAGGATCCATCACGGGGGGTTCGTACGCGTCGAGGAAACGGGTGACCAGCAACTTGGCCTTGTCGGGCGCCTGTGGGCTCCCCGCTTCTTGCCAGGCTTCGTAGTTGCGCCAGTCGGAGATGAGCGGCTTGTAGAACGCAGTGCGAAACCGGTCCTGCGTGTGCTGGGTGCCGAAGAAGTGGCCACCTGGGCCGACGCTTTCGATCGTGTCGATCGCCAGCGTCTCGGCGTCGACTACGACCGGCTCGAGCATCTTGGTCACCATCTGCAGCAGATCGGCGTCGAGGATCATCTTCTCCAGGCTGGCGTGCAAGCCGCCTTCCATCCAGCCAGCGCCATGCATCATGAAGTTGACGCCGCCCATGACCGCACCCCACAGCGAGAACACACTCTCGTATGCCGCCTGGGCATCGAGCGCGTTGGCGGCGCAGACGTTCGAGCTGCGGTAAGGAATGGAGTAGTGGCGAGCCAACTGCCCGCCGATCATCGCCGTGCGCACATACTCGGGGGTACCGAACGCCGGTGCGCCCGACTGCATATCAACGTTGGAGGTGAAGCCGCCGTACATCGCCGGGGTGCCCGGATTGATGATCTGCAGGAACGCGATACCGGCAAGTGCTTCGGCGTTCTGCTGTGCCAGCGCGCCGGCCAACGTGATCGGGGCCATCGCTCCCGACAGGGTGAACGGCGTGACCACGATTGGCTGGTTGTGACGGGCGAACTCGATCATGCCCTGCGACATCGGGGTATCAAGACGCAACGGCGAGTTCGTGTTGACCACAGAGAAGACCGACGGCTCGCGCAGCAGCGTCTCGTGATCGATACCGCGAGCGATGCGGGCCATCTCCAGCAGGTCGCGGTTGCGCTGACGGCCGAGGCTGTAGCAGTGCAAGTGCTTGTCGGTGAGCGTCAGCAGATCGTGTGCCGCTTCGAGGTGGCGAACCGAGTGGTGGATGTCGACCGGTTCCACCGGGTAGCCGCCCACGAAGTGGACGGTGTTCAGCATGTGCGCGAGCTTGACCAGATCGCGGAAGCCGTTGCGGTCTCCCGTGCGGCGCACGCCCTCGCGGTCGATGTAGTGCGGCGCACTGCCGACCGTACCGAACGCCATCCAGCGGCCGCCGATGCGCAGGTTGCGCTCGGGGTTCCAGCTGTGCAGGGTGAACTCGGACGGTGTGGTGGCGATGCTGCTGAGCACGAGTTCGCGAGGGATGCGGACTCGACCATTCGACTCGTCAACGTCGGCGCCGGCTTCGCGCATGATGCTGCGCGACTCGGGGCAGAAGAACTCCATGCCGATTCGCTCGAGGATCGTCAGCGATGCCTGATGGGTCGCCTCGATCTCGTCGGCCGACACGACTTCTGTGTGGTTGAGCCGCATCGTGGGCTGCCGGTATGGGAGTTGATCGGGCAGACGCGAGCGATTCGTATCGCCGCGTTCACGACCACGGCGGCGAGGAGCCGTATCCGGCGCAGTGTCAGTCACGGTCTGCGACACTACACGCGCCCGGCCATTCCTTGTACGGTCGTCTCACGAATTCAGTCAGGAGCGCAGTCTGAAATGAGCACCATCGCCAGTGTCACGGCCACCCCCGTCAACGTGCCGATGGTGGCTCCGTACCGCTTCTCGTTCGGCACGTTGGCCAGTTTCACCACCACGCTCGTGGAGGTGACCGACAGCGACGGGGTCACAGGTGTCGGAGAGACGCCGCACGGTGACCTCTCTGTGCTCGTCGAGCAGTTCGGCCGGCGACTGATCGGCCTGCCGGTGGATGCGCTCAACGACCACGAGGGGCGTTGTCTGGCGCGCACTGGTTTCAGCCTGTGGGACGACGCCGCTGGCGAACGTCGGGCGTTCGGCGGTATCGAGCTGGCGCTGTGGGATCTGAGGGCCAAGCGAGCCGGGCTGCCGCTGGTGGAACTCTTGGGCGGACGAGTGCGCAACGAAGTGCCGTTCACCGAGTACTTCGCGTTACGCGAGGGCGTGGAGACCACACCCGACGAGGTCGTGCGCTACTGCGTGCGTATGGCTGATGAGTTCGGGGCGCCGTCGTTCGAGGGCAAGCTCGGTGTGTTGAACGTGGAGACCGAGATGGCGCTGGTCGGTCGCCTGGTCAAGGAGTTGGGGCCCGGCAGGATCGAGCGACTGGACGCCAACGGTGCGTACACGGTGGCCACGGCCAGGCGGGTGTGTGCTGCGTTGGTCGAGCACGGCATCGGCTGGCTGGAAGATCCGTGTCGCACCCTGGACGAGACACAGCGCCTACGTGACGATGGTGTAGCCGTTTCGTTTTCCACACACGAGCCTGCGCTGATGAGGGCAGCTCGTACCGGTGTACCCGACGGGATCTGTGTCGACATTGCCGAACTGGGCGGCCTGCGCCGAACACAAGATTTCCTGCGGGCATGTGCTGCGCTCGGGATCGACTTCTGGTGCTACAGCGGTGACGCTGGGGTGATGACCGCCGCCTATTTGCACCTCACGGGTGCCGAGGCCTCAATGATTCGGCCGCACCAGTCGTTGTTCCGGTTCAGTGCCGACATTGCGATCGAGCAGGGTCACTACTCGCCGATCGGCGGCGTACTCCCCGTGCCCACGACCCCTGGGTTGGGCGTGACACTCGACCGTGCCGCCGTGGCGCGGATGCACGAGGCGTACCGCACGCATGGTGCGATGGGCGGCTCCGCTGAGCACGCGTACCGCGGGCAGTTCCGGCAGCAGTAGGTGCTCGGCACAGCGATTGTTGGCAGTAACGTCCATCGGAATTGCGACACGAAGGGGAGACAGTGAGCGTGGCGGTGGTCGGATCGTCCGAACGTGGACGGCGCACAAGCGAGTGGCCGACAGTGCTGTTGCTGGTTGCGTTCTTCGCCGTGCTCGGCACAGTGTTCGCGTTCCAGGCGCACATCCCATGGCCGGTGGAGCTACTGCTGCTCACGTATCTCGGCGGACTGTGGATGGCGCTGGGGCACGAGTTGCTGCACGGTCACCCGACGCGGTGGCGGTGGTTGAACTCGTCGATCGGGTCGATCCCGCTGTCGCTGTGGATTCCGTTCTTCTCGTACAAGTGGTCGCACATCCGCCACCACCGATGCGACCTCACCGATCCGGTGGACGACCCCGAGTCCGGCTACGTGTCACCCGCGCAGTGGCGGCGCTACGGCAGTGTGCGACGGACGATACTGGTGGTCGTGCGCACAGCGGCGGGTCGCTTGACGGTGGGTGTGCCTCGCGGGATCGTGCTGTTCACGGTCAACGAGGTTCGCTCGGTGCGGCGTGAGCCGCGGTTGTTGCTGGCGTGGGCGGCTCACCTCGCGCTCGCTGTGCCGCTGGCGTGGTGGTTGTTCGCAGTCGTTGGCGTGTCCCCGTGGACGTATGTGATCGGCTTCGTGTTGGGTGGTTCTGCATGCACCCAACTGCGGTCGTTCGTCGAGCACAAGGCTGTTGCCGAGGGCACCCGTTCGGCAGTGGTGAAGGCCGGCCCCGTGATGTCGCTGCTCTACCTGAACCTCAACTTGCACCACACGCACCACGCCGATCCGGATCTCGCGTGGTATCGCATCCCGCAGCGCCATCGCGAGCTCGGCAGCGACGCCATCGCCGCAGCGGGTGCGGGCCTGTACGAAGGCGGGTACCTGCAGGTGCTGCGCATGTACTTCTGGAAGCCGTTCGGTGAGCCGGTGCACCCTTTGACTGCAACGGTGGACTGATGGGTTCGCCCGTCGCCTCCCTCGCGATGTATCCGTTCGCTCACTTGCGTGACGCCACCGACCGGTTGTGGGATACAGCGCGCTTGCGGCTCGATGGCGCACCGCACACGCTGGAGTGGTCGGTCGTGACGCCAGAAGTGTGGGGCCACCCCGACCTGTTGGTGGCGCAGACATGTGGGTGGCCATTGGTCACTGAATATGCCGACCTCCTGTGCGTGATCGGCACGTTCGACTACGACGTACCTGGCGCAGTCGATGGCACGTACTGCTCGGTGATCGTTACCAATGACCCGAACGCATCGCTCGCTGAGCTGCGGGCGCGACCGGGCGTTGTCGCGGCGATCAACTCGACCGACAGCCTCTCCGGGCGGGTGAGCCTCGAACACGTGTGGGGCGGTCTGCCGCCGGTGGTAGCGACCGGTGCGCACATCGAGAGTGTCCGATCTGTCGCTGCCGGGCGGGCCGATGTGGCGTCGATCGACGCGGTCACGTGGGCTTTGATCGGTGACTTCGACCCAACGCTCGTGGCGGGCCTCAGGGTGATCGGCGCCGGCCCGCGCGTGGGGTGTCTGCCACTGGTCACGCGGTTGGCGCGTGCGGCCGACGTTCCCCGGTTACGTGAGGCGTTCACTGCGGCAGTTTCGGACCCAGCGATCGCCGCCGAGTTGCGCCTGATGCGCATCCGTGGGTTCGTGCCCAAGGACCTCGCGGATTACCTGCCCGTACGGGCCTTGGTGGGCTGAGTACCGCCGAGTGCTGCCGTCAACTGGGCGGCGCTGTGGGCGACCGCCCGGCTGGTCGCCTTCAGCGTGCCATCGACCTGGCGGAAGCTGAGGCCCACCACGCTGACGGCGGCCACGATGCGGCCGGTGTCGTC
>CAIXHI010000123.1 GCA_903919215.1 uncultured Acidimicrobiaceae bacterium | reverse complement strand
GTTGCTCATCACGTCGAGTGCGCTCAGGTACTCGCCGGTCGTCTCCACACCGCTGTGCATCCAGCCCAGGGTGTGACCGATCTCGTGCTCGGCGAGATCCATCGCCTTGAGGTCGCCCCAGTCGGGGTGGAAATCGCTGGCCCCGATGTAGGCGCTGCGACCGGTGACGTCGACCGAGCATGGCGGGCTGTCGCACTGGTAACCAACGGTGCCGAACCCGCCGGGTTGGGTGTCGCCGTGTTCTGCATCGGCCACGACGAACACCGCGTTCGTGTCGCTGGCTGCACCGGCAACTGCCTCGTCGACACACGCCTGAGGCTCATCAGTAGTCGACATGTCGACCTCGCCGCCGGCACGAAAGACCGGGTGATACTGACCGTGCGAGAGCGTGTCGAAGTACGGGGTGACCTGCCGAGTCATCACGTCGACCACGCCCACTGGCGTGAGCGGTTGCCGTAACTGCATTCCGGCGTAGATCGTGGCCGTGCTATCCAGCGGCACATGACAGACCCAGACTTCGATGGTGTCGTCGCCCTTGGTGAACCACTGCCAGCGGGCAGCTTCGGCCAAGAGGGCGGTCAATGGCTCGGGGGCGGCGCCTGCGAACGTGGTGGGCGGAGGCCCCGCAGTGGGGTGGACACCGGTCGTGACCACGGACGATGTGGTGCTGCTGGTCGAGCATGCGACCCCGAGCAGCGCGACGAAACCCACGACCATCACTCTCAGACCACGCGCATGCACGATGCGACGTTAGGCGCAGCGGCCTGGGCGTGACAGCATGTACGGCGATGGAAGTTTCACCTCTTCGCCGCCGCGTCCTGGGCAACCCGGTGATGCGCACGATCCTGTCCGTGTGGGCCTGGTTCCTCGTGGGAGTCGTGGTGGTCATCGACCTGCCACTGGTGTTCCTGGTGTGGGTGGTCACCACCCCCTTCGACAAGGGGCGCTACTGGCCGGGCTTCGTGTTCCGCCGACTGTGCGTGGTGCACCAATGGCTGAACCCGCTGTGGCAGTTCCGCACGAGCGGTCTCAAGGTGCACGATCCGCGGCGGCCATACGTCGTGGTGTCGAACCATGAGAGCTTCGCCGACATGTTCCTCATCTCACACCTGCCGTGGGAGATGAAGTGGATGTCGAAGGAGGCCTTCTTCAAGTTCCCGCTCGTCGGTTGGCTGATGCGCATGTCGGGCGACATCAAGCTGATCCGTGGTAGCAAGCAGAGCATCGTGTCGGCGATGAAGGGTGCCAAGGACCGCCTCGACCAGCGCGTGTCGGTGATGATCTTCCCCGAAGGCACACGCACGCTCGACGGGTCGTTGGGCGAGTTCAAGGACGGCGCGTTCCGACTGGCCATCGAGAGCCAAGTTCCGATCCTGCCGCTCGCCGTCGTCGGCACCCGTGAGGCGATGCCCAAGGGCGACTGGCGGTTCGGCATCACCAGCGCTGAGGTTCGGGTACTCGATCCGATCGAGACCACCGGCCTTACCAAGGACGACATCGGCGACCTGCGCGACCGCACCCGCGCGGTCATCGGAGCAGCCATCGCCGAGATGAAGGCCTGACGCTCAGCCAGCAGTCCAGGACGGCCAGCCCTCCACTCGCGGTGAGGGGTCGGTGGTGGTGATCTGATGGTCGGCCGATCCGTCGGCATTCATCACGTGCAGACGGGTGTTGCCCTGCTCGCCGACGACATACGCGATACGGGTGCAGTCCGGCGACCACACCGGTTGGAACGCGGACTCTGCCCCTTCTCCAGTGGACAATGAATGTTGGTCGGTGCCATCGCTGTTCATCACCCAGATCTGCCCGTCGCGTCCGGAGCGGAACGCGATCAGTGAACCATCGGAGCACCACGCCGGTTGGTAGTCCTCGGCAGGGTCGGTGGTGAGTCGTGTGAACGTTCCGGCACCGGGGTCGACGAGGTACAGATCGGTGTTGCCGTCAGCCGCCGTGGCACCGACGACGACGCGCTGACTGTCGGGTGACCACGTGGCACGACCGATCGCAATGGCCAGGTCGGATGCCGTGATCTGCGGCGCCGCGGTGCCATCGGGGGGTACGAAGAACAGCCCGTCGGAAGAGACGAACGACAACAGCCTGCCGTCGGGTGACCAGGTAGGCAAGGTGGGCCGGTCGATCGTCAGCGGTGCGGCCGCCGTCTGCACCTGCAACTGCGGGAGCTCGTGATCCAAGGAGCCGTCGCAGTAGAGGACGACGAACTTGGAGTTCGTACCGTCACCGACGCTGACCACCACACGGGTGCCGTCTGGCGACCATGACGGTTCGCCGAGTTGCACACCTGAGTCACCTGCCAACAGCTCGTTGTCGGAACCAGAGTCCACGGAGGTGACGCGTACGCTCCAGGTGTACGCGCTGCCATTCGGCTCACCTCGCTGATACACCAGCCGACCCTCGGGCGCAGGTGAGCACATCGGCCCGTTGGGTATGAACGGACCGGTGCTGGAGGTGGGCGCGGCGGTCACCGACGGCGTGGGCGAGGAGGAGCTCACAGTGGTGACGGACGTGCCGCGACTGTCGTCGGAGCAGGCCGCCAGCAAGAGGAGTGCAGCGGCGCAGCACGCGGTGAAGCGATGGGGGGCGGCACCCGACCGGGGGGTCGAGACGGGGGACATGGGCGCCACCCTAGACGGGGTCGTTACCGACGATCCCGTTGTCGGAGACGCTGGCGCTCCAGCCGTGGCCGTCCCACAGGCGGAACTGATGGCGGCCGTACGGGTCGGGGGCCCACTGGCTCTGCACCTGCGGCTTTTCCGGCTGCTGATAGGGAGTTGGCGCGCCGACCGAACCTGGCGCGTAGGGGGTGAAGCGGGCGGCTGGTGCCACAGCCTGCACCACGCGGCCCAACGCGAACGCGGCGAGCACCACCGACGCCAGCACCGACCAGTGCAGGAGCGCCTCGTGGCCGGTGGTCACCGACCCCGTCGCAAAGTCGCCAGTCGCGCCGATGTCCTGCAGGATCGCGATGCTGAGACCTGCGTGCGCGATGCCGACACCCAGCACGAAGGCGACAGAGGACCGCGTGTGACTGAACGCCATCATCAACGCGAACAGCGGTGCCGCCAGACCCCAGATCACGAACCCGAACTGCACCAGCCCGTCGTCGATGTCGAGCACCGATACGCCGTCGACGGGCAGCAGGATCGCGAGCGACACACCCAACAACGCGACGCCCGCGAGCACACTGAGCGTGGCATCGCACTTCGTGTCGTCGGGTGAACGGCTGAGCCCCAGCGACGTCGCGGCGATCACCGACAGCACCGCTGCGGCGCAGAACGCCCAGAAGCCGATGCCCTTCTCGATCAGCATGCCAAAGCCGTCGGGAACTGACAGATCAGTGGCCTTGTGCACCGCGATCATTTCGAACGCGGTGAGTCCCGCCATGCCGAGATCAAGCCCCACCGCCAGCGCTGCCCCAATGCTGTTGCCCATCAGCCCCATCACCCCGCCAGCGACCGCCAATGCCGCTGGCATCAGCCACAACCACATCGTGACGTTGTCGCCGTCGCTCATGCTGCCGGAGTCGCCATCGAGCGACACGAGCGGCAAGAAGTAGGCCGCGGCATACAGCAGCGCGGCACTCACCCCCAGCACCGCCGCAGTCCGATCCTTCGGTCGGGCGCGCATCGTCACGCTGGGCACCGTGGTGGGCATCTGATAGCTCACGATCGCCTCCTGGTCCGGTCGCTTCCCGTCGCCCGGTCCTGACCACAGTGTGTCAGGCCTGACACCGGGCACGCGCCAAGTGGTTCACTAATGCGATGGACGAGCGACCACTGGCCCAGGTGCACGCATCGGTGCACGAACCGTTGCTCGGCACTCGCGTCAGTATTCGGCTGCGAGCCACGAACCCGGCCACCGCCGCAGTAGCCGAACGACAGATCGTCGCTGAGATCGAGCGACTGGAAGCGGTGCTGTCGGCCTACCGACCGGACAGCGGGTGGAGTCGCTGGCGCAGCGGCAAGGTCGAGCACCCCGGCAGCGAGGTGACTGCGCTGCTGACCCTCGCGGCGCGCTGGCACGTACAGAGCGGCGGCGCCTTCCATCCGTCGGCCGGGCTGTTGCGCGAGCGGTGGCTGCGAGCGGTCGCCGAACAGATCGAACCCTCACGCGCCGAGATGGCCGACCTCGCCACAACACTCAGCACGCTGCCCTACGTCGTCGACGATGGTGTTGTCGAGCGTCGCGGCGATTGCTCGCGGCTGGATTTGCACGCGATCGCCAAGGGCTGGATCATCGACCGCGCAGTGTCCCTGGTGGTCGGCATGCCAGAGATCGGCGAAGTGCTCGTCAACGCTGGCGGCGACCTGTTGCACCGTGGACCTCATGCCATCACCGTCGGCATCGAAGACCCGCGGCGACCGTTCGACAACGTGCCACCGCTGACGAGCGTGTCACTCCGCGATGCCGGCCTGGCCTCCAGCAGCGGCGCGCGGCGACCGATGATCGTCGCCGGCACACGCCACAACCACGTACTCGATCCGCGCACCGGTTGGCCGGTCGAGCATGTACTCGCAGCCACGGCGATCGCCCCCGATGCCGCCACGGCCGACGTGCTGGCCACCATCGTGGGGGTGTTGCCGATCAACGAGGGGTTGCGGTTCGTCGAGACGCGGCCGGATGTGGCGTGCCACCTGCTCGCCAGCGACGCAACACAGCACACGAGCACCCACTGGCCGCACTAGGCCAGAGCGAAGAACAGCAACACGATCGTGAGCACGAGGCCGCCTGCTGCGAACAGCAGTGCTCGCGTGCGTCGCTTGCGCTGGAACACCTGGATGCCGAGACCGGTGACGGCCACGAGCACCAGCAGACCGGCGGAGATGTCGATGACCCACTTCCACGAGCCCGGTGCATCGCGACCCTTGTGTAGGTCGTTCATCACGCCGACGAACCCCTGCTGTTCGACCACCAGTTGGTATGCAGCGCTGTCGACCTCGAAGAACAGGTCGGCCGCGTAACCGGGCGCGCGGTAGCTGATCGACCCTTCGTTGCCAGCGAGGTCGTGGCCACTGACCTCGCCACTGACGCTGTACTTGCTGCGCACGAACTCGCTGACCGTGAGGAAGTCGACCGTGCCGTTCACCTGGAACCCCGTCGGCAGGGTGCCCGTGTAGGTCGCGCGGTCGGTGGCATCGCCGAGGGTCCACGACGGGTGGTTCAGCGTCAGGCCGGTGATACCGAAGAACAGCACGACGATCAGGCTGATCATGCTGGTGTAGACGTGCAGCCACCGCATCCACCGATTCGTGGTGGCGCTGCGGCGCCGACCCACGGATGCGCGAACGCGAGGGTCGGTCACTTCCACTGTCTCGAGGTCGCTCGGTTCGTCAGACAACGAACACCGCCGACACCTTGGACAACTCACCGTTGTCGTCGAACGAAACGGTGAACGCCGAGTCGCCGATCGTGATTGGGCCGGTCACCAACTCGTAGGGGCCGTGTTCGCGGGCGGCCTCGATGCAGAGCACGTAGTCACCCTTGGCCACGGCCTTGCCATCGACATCCGTTCCGTCCCACACGACCTGGTAGTCGCCAGCACCGCGTGTGGCCCCTGCGAGCGCATCGAGGTTGTTGGTGCCACCTGCATCGAGCAACGCCGTCTCGGCGTTGTGCCAGCGTGACAAGTGATCGAGGTAACGCGACTTCTTGACCATCAGCCACAGGCTGATGGTCTGCACCATCTCACCTGCCGGGGTCTCGACCCACACGGCGATGTAGGGGTTCCGCACCCGGTCGCCACCGGCGTTGAACGAGAAGTTGACCTGCAGTTGCGCACCCGCGGGAAAGGCGTCGGCCGAGTTCACCGGGAAGGCAGTGGTGGGCGCAGCCGTCGTGGAGGGATCGGTGGCGGCCGCCGATGCCGAAATCCGGGTGTCGTTGGCGAACGCGGCCTTGTCGTTGTTCGAGCACGCTGAGGGAACGAGGGCCACGGCCCCGACCATGGCCGAACGCTGCAGGAACTGACGCCGCGACACGGCCTCGAAACGCGGGAGAGGAAAGGGCATCGTGGGTTCGCCTTTCTTCACCAGGGATGCAACGGGCACCAGAGTAGAAGGTGCGACTGGCGACTCCCTGGGAGTTCTACAGGAATTGGGTAAGAGAACGCTCGGCGGCGCCACGTGACCGATCTTGTGTGGTTGGCCACCAGTCACGGGTTCCCACGCGCACCCGCTCCGTACACTCCCCCCATGGCTGCACGCACACCACCCCCCGCACTGCAGCTCGCCTGGTACGACGGCCACGCCTTCGCCTGGCAACCTGGCCGCGGTGTGTACGGCGGCAACCTGCACCATGAGGTGGCTCGCGTCGCCCGTCGTGCCAGCCTGGCCTACAGCGGCGCCACCCGGCTGCTGCCCATGCAGTTACCCGAGGGCGCCACGCAGGTGATGTGCCAGCGGCTCGATTCGGCAACGCTTGCCGCGCTCGGCGAGCTCGACGTGTTGCATCACGAGATCAGCGCTTCTGTCGCCTGGTTCGGTGCAGTACACCGCTTCGCCACCGACGTCGTGGTTCGCGGCCGTGTGCTGCCGGTGCTCACGCATGTGGGCACCCCCGCCAGCGGCCTCGCCTATTGGCTGGCCGAGTGGCAACCGCTGGCGGCCGACGTGCAAACCGCCGAGGCACTGCTCGCCGCGATGCCGCCCGTGGTGGCTGCGGCAGCACCCTTCGAACCCCGCGAGCTTCTGCACTCGATGGTCGATCGCTTGTGCCGTCTCACACTCGCCCACCGGGGATGGAAGGCGGTGTTGCCCGACACTCGCGCCGTCAACGGTCGCGCGCTGCGCATCGTCAGCCGTGCGCTCATCGCCGAGCACGGTCAGTTTCCTGTGTCGTCCGAACTTGGCGAGGCCGTCGCCCACATCGCGCGCGAGTTGTCCACCATGGAGCGCCGGGCCCAGGGTGAACCGATCGTGCGCGTTCGCCTGCGCCTCGGTATGCCCGAGCAGACGGTCGACGAGGCCACTGGGTTCCCCATCGGCGACACCGACCCGTCGGTGGCCGCGTGGCCGCTCAGCCTCGAACTGGTCGATGTCGACGACCGCAGCCGCTGGTGTACTGCCGACGAGTTGCGGGCGGGGGCGCCCAACGCCCGGGTGCTTGCCGGTCATGAACGCTTCCACCACCTGTTGCAGCAGCGTCTGCACCAGGCGGCCACCGATATCGGTCTGGCTGTGCCAGAGCTCGCTGCCTGGCTGGCCGAGCCAGCCGCCGGCGTCGATGTCGAGGTAGCTGCGGCGGCGCTCGAGGGTACGGACGCGTTGGCCATCGCCGGCGTCGAGCTGCTGGCACCCGAGAAGCTCATCCGCCGTCGGCCATCCACCCGCGCTACGGCGCAGCCCAAAGAGGGCAACAGCAGCGGACGCTTCGCTGCCAGCGCGCTGATGGAGTGGCAGGTCGTGGTCGATGGCAACCCAGTCTCCGATGAGGTGCTGCAGCGCGCCGCGGAAGACGGCGCCAACCTCATCGAAGTTGGCGGCCGCTGGGTGCAGATCGATCGCGCCGAAGCCCGCCGCGCGCTCGCCAACCTGCAACAGCACCGTGCCGAGCACGGGGAGATGTCGGCGCTGCAGCTGCTGAATCTGGCTGCCGAATTGCAGCGCGAGATGGAGGCTGCCGGTCTGGCCGAAGATGCCGCGGTCACCGACTTGCTGCAGGCCACTGGGTGGGCCGGCGAGTTGCTCGATGGGCTGCCCGATGAAGCGCTCACCGAAGGTGTCGTTCCTGAGGGGTTCACCGCCACACTGCGGCCGTACCAGCGCCGCGGTCTGGGTTGGTTGCAGTTCCTGCACCGCCTTGGTCTGGGTGGCTGCCTGGCCGACGACATGGGCCTCGGCAAGACGCCCACCACGCTGGCTCACCTCGCCGGCCTGCCCGGGCCGCACTTGGTGGTCTGCCCGCTGTCGGTCGTGCGCAACTGGGAGTCCGAGACTGCGCGGTTCGTACCGCTCATGCGCGTGATGGTGCATCACGGCACCGGTCGCGCCGGTGATGCGGAATTCGTGCAACTCGTCAGCCAACACGATCTCGTCGTCACCACCTATCAGGTCGCAGCCCGCGACCTCGAGACGTTCCAGAAGGTGCCGTGGGCCACCGTCGTGCTCGACGAAGCACAAGCGATCAAGAACCCCGACACGCGCACGGCTCGCGCGATGCGCGCCTTGCAGGCTGGGCAACGCCTGGCCCTCACCGGCACGCCGGTGGAGAACCGGCTCAGCGAGTTGTGGTCGATCTTCCAGATCGTCGCCCCCGGTCTGCTGGGCAACGCCGCCCAGTTCCGCCAGCACTTCATCCAACCCATTGAGCGCGAACACGATGTGGCCGCCACGCTGGAACTGCGCCGCCTCACCGGCCCCTTCCTGCTGCGCCGCACCAAGGCCGACAAGTCGCTGGTGCCCGACCTTCCCGACAAGGTCGAACAGGTCGCCTGGGCTCCGCTCACCCGTGAGCAGGCGCACATGTACCAGGCGGTCGTCGACCAGTTGCTCGCCGATGCCCAGCAGGCCACCGGTATGCGCCGCCGGGGTCTGGTGCTGGCCGCACTCACACGCCTGAAGCAGATCTGCAACCACCCGGCGCATGCGTTGGGCGACGGGTCGAAGCTGGCCGGGCGTTCGGGCAAGCTGCACCGCTTCGACGAGCTGGTCACCGACCTGCTCGATGCCGGCGAGCAGGCGTTGGTGTTCACCCAGTTCCGCGAGATGGGCCTGTTGCTGCAACAACACCTGCTCGAGCGCTTCAGCCAGACCGTGCCGTTCCTGCATGGCGGCATCACCAAACCACACCGCGACCGCATGGTCGAGACGTTCCAGGCGGGTACTGCCAGTTCGCCCCTGCTGCTGGTGTCGCTGAAGGCGGGAGGCACCGGCCTGAACCTCACGGCGGCTTCGCGGGTCGTGCACTACGACCGCTGGTGGAACCCTGCTGTGGAAGATCAGGCCACCGACCGGGCCTGGCGTATCGGTCAGTCGCGCGCCGTGTTCGTGCACAAGCTGGTGTGCGAAGGCACCGTGGAAGAGCGCATCGACGCGCTGATCAACGACAAACGCAAGCTGGCCGACGCTGTGGTGGGAACCACCGGCGAGACCTGGCTCAGCGAGCTCAGCACCGACGCCCTGCGCGATCTCGTCGTGCTCGACCACTCGAAGGTGCGCAACTCATGAGCATCGTCGTCGTCCCCGGCACGTTCCGCGACCAACCGCATCCGGTGGGCAAGTTGGCCAGCACCCTGTTGTCAGTGTGTGTCGCCGGAATGTCCGACCCCACCCGCTTCCGCAAGGGCAAGACCTACGTCACCGAGCGTGCGGTCGCGAAGCTCGACATCTCCTCGGGTCGCCTCGTCGCCAACGTCAGCGGCAGTCGGCGCGCGCCCTACCAGGTGATCATCGCGGTCGAGACGATCGAACGGCCAGTGCTCGGCTCACCCGAGGCATTCCGTCAGCACATCAACGAACTCACCCCCGATGCCAACGACCTCACCGTCAGCTGCAGCTGCCCCGACTGGGACGACCCCTGCAAGCACTCGATCGCCGCATTGCTGGCGTTCGCCAACGAGCTGGTGGCACGCCCAGAGTTGCTCGTCGAGTGGCGCTGCAAGACCGGCGCCGAGATCGAAGGCGGCCGCGCCCGGGTCGGTTCGCGAGCCAAGCCGGGCGAACGCCACCTGCGTCTCGCCACCACGCCGGGCGCATCACCGACGCCCGGCGGTGTCACCATCCCCACCCCAACTGGCCGCTCCGCGCCGCGGGTGCTGGCCCCAGAACTGACGCCACCGTGGGAGGGCGCCGAATGGAAGCGATTCCTCGGCGAGCCGCCACCCGAGCCGCCTGAGGTGCCGACCGAGCCCGCGGCAACCGGGCGAGCGATGCTCGGCACGATCGACCTCGGTGCCTGGGTGCGCAGTGCGATCGTCGAACTCACTGCCGCCGACTGACGAAGGTCGTCCGTCACAGCAGGACCAACGTCCCTAGGGCATACCCCAATGGGTATATACGCTGCAACCGTGCCTCGATCCTTGCGACGCTCCAACTCGTTCTTCGCGAGCCACGCCGCGTGGCTCGGCCCCACCCTGATCGTGCTCGCCAGCGCGCTCGCCGCGTGCGGGGCGCAGACCGGCAACAACGGCGGAGCGGCAGCCAACAACAACGGTGGCGGTGGCGGTGGCGGCTCGTACGCGTCGGCCGGCGAAGCGGTGTACGTGCAATCGTGCGCCCGCTGCCATGGCGCCGACCGTACGGGCGACTACGAGTCGCCCGCGCTCGATGCCACACGCATCGCCAGCCTGGGTGATCAGCCCCTGCAGTTCACGATCGCCTACGGTAAGGGCAAGATGCCCGGCTTCGGCGGCCTCAGCCAGCAGCAGGTCGCCGACCTGATCAACTACTTGAAGGGATACTGATGTTCGACAAGCTCGGTGGACTCCCCGCCCACCCGTTACTCGTGCACATTCCGGTCGTGCTCATTCCGTTGGCCGCCATCGGCGCGTTGGCGATCGCCGTCCGTCCGAAATGGATGCGCAGTTTCGGCTGGCTCGTCGCCGCCGTGGCTGGGGTCGGCTTTGCGGGCGCGATGTTCGCCGCCCAGAGCGGCGAGGCCTACAAGGAGACGCTCGAAGCATCGGGACAGACGATCACCAACACGCTCGAAGACCACGCCGAGATGGGCGATGCCGCGCAGGCCTTCGCCGCCGTGTTCTTCGCGCTCGTGGTGGTCTGGGTGCTGTTCGCCTGGTGGCGTCGCAAGGCCGGCGAGGAGAAGGTGACCGCGACGGTGAAGCAGCCGAAGCTGATCGGCATCCTCCTGTCCGTGCTCGTCGTCATCGGCGGAGTCGCCGCTACGGCATCAGTCACCGTCACCGGCCATAGCGGAGCCAAGACCGTCTGGGAGTCGAAGAAGTAGTTCAGCTGCCGAGGCGCTTGCCGCCGAAGACCGTGATCTCCTGCCGCAGCGGTACGAGGTCGCGGCGCGGTGGCCGACGCTCGGCCTCGGCACAGGCGTCGGCGGCGAGCACGCGCAGCGCTTGGTTCTCCGTACGCAGTCGCTCCACCTCGGCCTCCAGCACCATCACCCGCCGGATACCCTCGAGGTTCATCCCCTCGCTGGCGAGATCGCTGATGCGCCGCAGGCGGTCGATGTCGATATCGCTGTAGCGACGATTGCCACCTTGTGTTCGCGCCGGCTGCACCAGACCGCGGCGCTCGTAGATCCGCAAGGTCTGCGGGTGCATACCAGCCAGTTCGGCTGCCACGGAGATGACGTAGACGGCGTGATCACGTGATCGCATCTCAGGCCCCTCTCAGCTCGTCGCGCGGTGACACCGTAGTCGCCGCGGCGAATGCCTCGACGGCTGCTCGCTGGTCGTCGGTGAGCGTGGTGGGCACGTGGACATCGGTGGTGACGATGAGGTCGCCGGCCCCCTTGGCGGTGACCAGTCCCTTGCCCTTCACGCGGTGACGGCTGCCGGACTGTGTACCTGGCCGCAGGCGGAGGGTGACCCGCGGCCCGTCGAGCGTGGGTACGTCGATCTCGCCGCCCAGCGCAGCCTCGGCGAAGGTGATCACGACTCGCGTGGTGAGGTCGTGGCCGTTGCGACCGAACAGGGGGTGCGGGGTGACGTGGCACTCGACGATGAGGTCACCGGCCGGGCCGCCGTGGCGGCCTGGGGCACCACGCCCGCGCAGCCGGATCTTCTGCCGATCGGACACGCCGGCAGGAATACGCGCCTGCACCTCACGCGGCCGGTGCTCGACTCGCGACCCACGACACGTGGTGCACGGCTGGTCGATGACGACGCCACCGCCACCACACACGCGACACGGCTGTGAGAACGAGAAGAGGCCCTGATTGTCGTCGACCGCACCGCGACCACCGCACTGCGAGCAGGTGCGCGGCAGGGTGCCGGCCTTGGCGCCGCTGCCGTTGCAGGTACTGCACTGTGCATCGCTGGTGAGGTGCAGCGTCGTGGTGAGGCCCTTGGCTGCGTCGGCGAATTCAAGTGTCAGCGTGGCCTCCACATCAGCACCGCGTTGCGGCCCGGCCGAGGCCGAAGGCCCGCGGCCACCACGACCACCACGACCGAACATCTGCCCGAGCAGGTCGCCCATACCGTCGGCACCGACGTTGAAGTTGAACCCACCGGGCCCGCCCCCACCCGGACCGCCGAACCCGCCCATCGGGCCGACTCGGCGCACCTCGTCGTACTCCTTGCGCTTGGTCTCGTCACCAACAACGTCGTACGCCGCGCTGACTTCCTTGAACCGTTCCTCGGCCTTGTTGTCGCCGGGGTGCGTGTCGGGGTGGCTCTCACGGGCGAGCTTGCGGTACGCCTTGGTGATGGCCTTCGGGTCGGCGTCGCCGGCAACGCCGAGGATCTTGTAGTAGTCCTTCTCGAACCACTCTCGTTGTGCTGCCACTCGACATCACCTCCTTTGTCGACGTGTGTCGACGGTCAGCCGCGCACCTTCACCATTGCCGCGCGGAGCACCTTGCCGTGCCACGTGTAGCCGCTGCGAAGCACTTCACTGACGGTCGGCGCGCCCTCGTCGCCGGGCTCGTGCATCACGGCCTCGGCGAGGTTGGGGTCGAACGGTTGGTCCTGCAGGTTCATCGCCTCCAGACCGAGCTTCTTCAGTGAACCGAGCATCAGGTTGAAGATCGGCTCGACCTCGGCGGGATGCTGCACATAGGCGGCCTCGCACGCGTCGAGCACCGGCAGCAATGCCTCGGCCAACTTGCCAGTGGCGCGTTGCATCTCGTCGGCCTGTTGGTTGGCCACGCGCTTGCGGTAGTTGTCGAAGTCGGCCTGCAGACGCAGGGCGATGTCCTTGAACGAGTCGCGCTCCGCGAGCAAAGCATCGACATCGTGTTCGATTGCCGCTTCAGCGGCATCCACTGCGGATGTGTCGACGCCAGCGAGGGCATCGTCGATATCGGCCACCGTCTGCGGGTCGAGGTCGTCGGATTCGGGCTGGTCGCTCATGCGCTCAGCCCTTGTCGTCGGTGTCGGTGTCGACGATCTCGGCATCGATGATGTCGTCGTCGCCGCCAGCAGTGCCCGCGCCAGGGTTTCCTTCAGAATGAGCAGCTGAGGTGCCCGCAGCATTCTCCTGCGCAGCCTTCTCGTACAACTTCTGGCTGAAGTCCTGGCTGGCCTGCATGAGCGTCTCATGGGCGGTCTTGATTGCCGCCATGTCGTTGCCGTTGAGCGCGGCCTTCAACGTGTCGATCGGCGCCTGGATCGTGGTCTTCTCGGTCTCGTCGATCTTGTCCGCGTTGTCGCGCAGCACCTTCTCCATCTGGTACACGAGCGAGTCGGCGTTGTTGCGAATCTCTGCCTCGTCGCGTCGCTGACGGTCTTCCTCGGCGTGAGCCTCGGCGTCGCGCACCATTTGGTCGATGTCCTTCTTGTCGAGTGTGCTCTGACCGGTGATGGTCATGCTCTGCGTCTTGCTCGTGGCCCGGTCCTTGGCGCTCACGTGCACGATGCCGTTGGCGTCGATGTCGAAGGTGACCTCGATCTGCGGCACGCCACGCGGGGCAGGCGGCAGATCGACGAGCTGGAACTTGCCGAGCGTCTTGTTGTAGGCCGCCATCTCGCGCTCACCCTGCAGTACGTGGATCTCCACGCTGGGCTGCATATCGTCGGCCGTGGTGAACACCTCGGTGCGCTTGGTGGGGATCGTGGTGTTGCGCTCGATGAGCTTGGTCATCACGCCACCCTTGGTCTCGATACCCAGCGAGAGCGGAGTGACGTCGAGCAGCAGGATGTCCTTGACGTCGCCGCGCAGCACACCGGCCTGGACAGCGGCACCGATGGCCACGACTTCGTCCGGGTTGACCGACTTGTTCGGCTCCTTGCCGGTCATGCCCTGCACCAGATCGGTGACGGCGGGCATACGGGTGCTGCCACCCACGAGCAGGACGTGGTTCAGTTCGCCCTTGCTGATACCGGCGTCCTTGAGCGCCTGCTCGAACGGGATACGGCAGCGCTCGATGAGGTCGGCCGTCATCTCTTGGAACTTCGCCCGGGTGAGGTTCTCGTCGAGGTGCAGCGGGCCATCGGCCGTGGCAGTGATGAACGGCAGGTTGATCTGCGACTGCGCCACCTGGCTGAGTTCGATCTTGGCCTTCTCGGCAGCCTCCTTGAGGCGCTGCGTGGCCATGCGATCGGCGGCGAGATCGACACCGTGCTTGGCCTTGAACTCCTTGACGAGCCAGTCGATGACACGCTGGTCCCAGTCGTCGCCACCGAGGTGGGTGTCGCCGTGGGTGCTCTTCACTTCGAACACACCGTCGCCGATCTCGAGCACCGACACGTCGAACGTGCCACCGCCGAGGTCGAACACCAGCACCTTCTCGTCTTCGGCGCCCTTGTCGAGGCCGTAGGCGAGTGCAGCGGCGGTGGGCTCGTTGATGATGCGCAACACTTCCAGGCCGGCGATCTGGCCGGCTTCCTTGGTGGCGGTGCGCTGTGCGTCGTCGAAGTAGGCCGGAACGGTGATGACGGCCTGGGTGACGGCTTCACCGAGATAGGCCTCGGCGTCACGCTTGAGCTTCATCAGCGTGCGGGCACTGATCTCTTGCGGCGTGTAGTGCTTGCCGTCGATGTCGTCGCTCTTCC
>CAIXHI010000122.1 GCA_903919215.1 uncultured Acidimicrobiaceae bacterium | reverse complement strand
TGCCGGACTGGCAGGCCCCGCCACTCGGTTTCAGCGCTGTGGTCGTCGATGAACCCAGCGATCGGCAGCACCTCGGCGATGCTCGTCGCGTACTCGCCACGGCCCAGTACGTAACGCCGTTCGGGCGCAGCCGCGAGGTACGCGACGCAGAAGGCGCGGGCGCGCTGCTCGAACTCGTCGTCGTTCGTCATCGTCACTCGTTCCCGACCGCGAGCCATGCACGCGCTGATGATGACTCGCCGATCGTCTCCAGCATCCGCAGGCCAGCGGCGGCCGGTGCGGCGCCATAGACGTAGGGCGAACTCCAACTCCCGAGCTCTCGAAACTCGACCAGCGCATCTGCAAAATCCCAATAGAGGTTGGCGAACGCCTCGAGGAACCCGGCGGGGTGGCCCGCCTTGAATCGTTCGTAGCGCCCTAGCCCAGCGACCAACGTGCCCGGCGAGACGCGATCCAGCAGCCGAACGTTTGCCTGCGCATCGGACAGACGCACCTCTTCGGGGTTCATCTGGAACCACTCCGCAGCGGAGCGATCGCCGTACACGCGGACGCGTAGACCGTTGCGATGGCCGAGCGCGCACTTGCCGAACCACATGTTCACATCGACATCGTCGGGAAAGCGGGCGATGCAACTGACGTAATCGGCAACCGCGTCGACCCTGCCGTGGTGCGACTGCACAGCAACGAGTTCGATCGGCTCGGTTCCCAGCAGAAACTCGGCGAGGTGGTGTGTGTGAGTTCCGAGGTCGAGCGACACCGTCGGGATGGAGGCGTCGTGCTGACGCCACTCCTGCGGCCTCATCGGCTCACCAGCGGCGTCGAGGCGAAGAAAGCCCTCTTGGGGCATCTCGATGTTCAGCGCCACGATCCTGCCCAACTGGCCGTCGTCGATACGAGCACGCAACTCGCGCAGCATCGGGTAGCCGCTGTAGTTGTACGTCACAGCCAGGAACCTGCCAGCTGCGATTGCCTCCCGATCGAGCGACGTGACGCTCGCGCTGGATGCGGCGAGGGCTTTCTCGCAAATCACGTCAAACCCCGCCGCCAGCAACTGCGAGACCTGTTGATCATGCTGCGGGGTGGGCGTCAGCACGACGACGGCATCGAGCTTGCCGGACTCACCGTCGATCAGCGCACCAAGGTCGGCATACACGCGATGCGGGTCGACCCCCCACTCCTCGCCGGTACGGACGTTGACATCGGCGTGGCGGCTAAACGCACCAGCAACCAGTTCCCAACGGCGATCCATCCTGCTGGCCACGAAGTGTGTTCGACCCACGGCAGAGTTGATGCCTCCGCCGAGAAACCCCAATTTCAGTTGGCGTCCCATCCGGTCCTCCTCAGCACACGCCGGGTGCGAGCTTACAAGCATTCAATTGCCGCTGCCGGGGAGCGGCATTACCGAATTGTGTGTCGCGAGTAACATCGTGTGAAGGTGAGGGAGACGGTGAGCGCGACGGTGCGGACCCGCATTCACCAAATGGCCCTACGGTGGGCCTGATGAAAACGACGAGGTGTAGGTGACGATCGCCGAGCAGACAACGCCCGCCACTCGGTTGACCACCGTTCGGGCG
>CAIXHI010000121.1 GCA_903919215.1 uncultured Acidimicrobiaceae bacterium | reverse complement strand
GGAACGCGGTTTGTCGGAGCCCTCGGCTTCGACCTCGGCAGTGATCACTGGTCGTTCATATGGGCCTACCTCGAACCCGAGGCACGACACATCAGTCTCATCGAGGCCGCTTGGCCAGGCATTCGTGAACTCCTCTACCAATGGGCGTATCCAATGATCTCGCACGGGGCAGCGGTCATCGTCTGCGACACCCCGGTGAGCCCTGCTGGGGCGAGTCTGGTCCGAAGGCTCGAAGTGCCGGTCACCGTGAACTGGGACGTCGGCGTCGACACGCGGAGCCCGAGGGACACCGACGTAGCCTGAGCGGCGATTCACCCCGCAGCTCAAGCAACTCAGCATCGCTCCGTGAGCATGCCGTGGCGGATGAATATCGATCGAGGGCTGGTCATGTCCTTGCCTTCCTCTTGGGTAGCAGCTTGGCGTCATCTTCTCGTGCAGTAGCGATAGAGCCGGGCGTCCCTGCGCGAACGTGAATCGGACTAGGTGATGACTTCATCGCAGTAGGTGCAGTTCGAGCCGATCGGTTGCAGGATGCCGATGCTGTGCGAGCAGGTGCATCGCGCAGTCCTTGTGCCGGTGGACTCGCTCTCCTTGCCGAATCTGACGTGGTCGGGGAAGTCGTAGCGCCACCAGTCCTTGGCGTTCTTGACGTCTTCGCTTGAGGGCACCCATTCGGATGTGAGTTGGCTGCGTCCGGTGATGAAGCCCGCCTGGAAGGACAAGCCGATCGAGCCGTTCCATCGGGCGGCGACGTACTGTCCGCCATCGACGATGTAGAACGGCTTGTCCCCATTCGAGTCCGGGTTCGGCGGCGTGCCCTTGACTTCGACCAGCCGTCGGAGCGCATCGAGCGCCACCTGCACCTTGTACGGGGAACCGTTGTACTTGCCCCAGGC
The DNA here is from genome assembly GCA_903919215.1 of uncultured Acidimicrobiaceae bacterium. GTDB lineage: Bacteria > Actinomycetota > Acidimicrobiia > Acidimicrobiales > Ilumatobacteraceae > UBA668. Next base: position 927 of record CAIXHI010000121.1, on the reverse strand, counting down.
TGACAGCGCCGCTTCGAGCGTGTCGAAGGTGCGCGGCCCGGTGTCCGAGGCGAAGCGGGCCAATCGAACTCTTGCCGGTCGACCGCGATCGATCTCGACCACGTTGGCTTCTTCGAGCAACCTCGCCACATAGTTGGCGGTTGCGCGATTGACGTGCGACTTCATGTAGCCGTCGAAGGTGCTCATCTCATCCGACGGAGCGAACACCATTCCGATTGGCACCCAGCCCTTACCCGCGAGGAAGGGTAGGACACCCTCTAGAGACGACCACGGAATCGGGGTGTCGTGCCCGTTGCCCAAGATCAGCACGACAGCGTCGGAGCGAAGTTCGCCGACCATGAAGGTCGCCCCCTCGGCAGGCGTCCTGAGCGTCTGCCCTTCATGCACCGACCGCCGGATGGCCGCCTCTACGGTTGCCATGCTCATTTCTCCGCTGACGGCGGCGGCTCGACGTCACTCGATCTCGACTGAGAGCCTCTGGTCTCGACCGTGAGAACGAGCCGCTTGGCAGCGATGTCCACCAGGGACGAAAGACCCAGCAGCACGGCGGCGATCACGAACAGCGACATCGCCGTTCCAAGCGCGAGCGGTGCGAGATCACTGATTCTCGACTTGTCGCTCTCCTCCTTGGCAGCGATGGCTGCCAACAAGTAGCCGACGACGGAAAGAATCCCTAGTGCGGCGGTGATGACAGCGAACCCCGCCAGATTGCTGGCACGACTTTCAGCCTTTCTGGCCGATTTCGCACAATCTCCGTAGAACTCCTCGGACACGGCTGCTCCCTTTCTAAACATCGTCGACACTGTGATCGTGCACAAGGACGTAGGGCTACTCAATGTGATGCTGGTTGGCATGGTCCTGGTCGCGCTGCTGAGCACGCTCGCGAGTTCCGCCCAGAGCCTGTTACTCGCGTTCGTCACCGCCCGT
>CAIXHI010000120.1 GCA_903919215.1 uncultured Acidimicrobiaceae bacterium | reverse complement strand
CGTCGGCTGCGACGCCCACGCCCGCACCAGCGTGCTCGGCGCGATGTTCCGCCTTCCTCGGCAGCGCCGCGAGGAGAAGGCCCACACCGAGCGAGCGATGGAACTGCTGACGTTCATGGGGATCGCCGACCGGGCCGCCGATGCGGCCAAGAACCTGCCGTACGGCTATCAGCGTCGCTTGGAGATCGCCCGTGCGCTCGCCACCGGTCCGAAGTTGCTGTGTCTCGACGAACCGGCCGCCGGTTTCAACCCGGCCGAGAAGATCGAGTTGATGGGTCTCATCCGCACGATCCGCGATCAGGGATACACCGTGCTGCTGATCGAGCACGACATGAGCCTCGTCATGGGGGTCACCGATCGCATCATCGTGCTCGACTTCGGCCGCAAGATTGCCGAGGGCACGCCCACCGAGGTGCGATCCAACCCGGCCGTCATCGCCGCCTACCTGGGGGAGCCGTCCGATGCTGCTTGAGGTCAACGACCTACACGTGTTCTACGGCCGCATCGAGGCCATCAAAGGCATCTCGTTCAACGTTGGTGAGGGTGAGATCGTCACGCTCATCGGCGCCAACGGCGCCGGCAAGAGCACCACCTTGAAGACGGTGTCGGGCCTGCGTCCGGTCGCCAAGGGCACGATCACGTTCGATGGCCAGGACATCACCAAGATGCCCGCCCACAAGCGCACTGAACTCGGCATCTGCCAGGCACCTGAGGGTCGCGGCATTTTCCCCGGTATGAGCGTGCTCGAGAACCTCGACATGGGTTGCTGGACGCGAAAAGACCGCAAGAGCGCGGCCTACAAGTCCGACCTCGAGCGGGTCTTCGAACTGTTTCCGCGTCTTGCCGAGCGCAAGTCGCAGGCCGGTGGCTCGATGTCCGGTGGCGAGCAGCAGATGCTCACCATCGGCCGCGCGTTGATGAGTCGCCCGCGAGTGCTGCTGCTCGACGAGCCCTCGATGGGCCTCGCCCCGATGCTCATCACCCAGATCTTCGACATCATCACCGAGATCAATCGCCAAGGCACCACGGTGCTGTTGGTGGAGCAGAACGCAGCGCAGGCGCTCCGCCGCGCCCACCGCGCCTATGTGCTCGAGACCGGCCTTGTGGTGAAGACCGACGAAGCCAGCAAACTGCTCACCGACCCGGCTGTGCAGGCCGCGTACCTCGGCGGCGCCTGATCCGTTCGGGCGTCCCCCACTGAACTCGAACAGCCACCGCCGGTCGGCCGTCCTAGCCGTCCTCACCGCGGCCGCACTGTTCGGCACCACCGGCACGGTGTTGGTCAACGCTCCCGCCGGAGCCGACGCCTACTCGGTGGGTTCGCTGCGTCTCCTCGTGGGCGGCGCCACGTTGTTGGTCGTCGCCGGACGGCGGGGACCAGGCATCTTCGGCCCGTGGCGGCGTCGCGTCACGCTCGTCGGCGCACTGGGGGTGGCGGTCTTCCAACTCTGCTACTTCCTCGCCGTCGATCGCACCGGTGTCGCTGTCGGCACCGTCGCAACCATCGGCTCGGGCCCGGTGCTGGCCGGGTTGCTGGCCGCTGTCCGACACCGCCGTGCGCCGGCCCGCACGTGGCTGACAGGAACCGGTATCAGCGTGGCTGGGGTCGCGCTGCTGGGCCTCGCCGGACGATCCGCCGCCATTGACCTCACCGGCATCGCGCTCGCGGTGTGCGCCGGTCTGGGTTGGGCGACGTTCGCCACCGTCGGCAAGTCGCTCATCGAAGCGGGCGAGGACAGCACGGCCGGTATGGCCGCGATGTTCTGCGGCGGGGCGGTGTTGCTCGCTCCCCTGCTGCTGACCCACCACCCCGGCTGGGTGCTCCAGGGAAACGGGTGGTGGGTCACGATCTACCTCGGGGCCATCACTGTCGGTGGGGCGTACACGTTGTATGGATTCGCCCTGCGGCATCTCCACACACCGACCGTCATTACGCTGACGCTGCTCGAACCGTTGACCGCCGCCGTGCTCGGTGCGGTGGTCGTGCACGAAGGGATCCGTGTCGCCGGATGGGCTGGCATATCGCTGGTGCTCGTCGGATTGGTCGTCACCGCTCGCGGTGCGGCGGGTGATGACGAGCCCACCGCTACCGTGGCACCGTGAGCCACACCGAACAGCCTGAGCAGGGCACCCAGACCGTTCCGCAACCGTTGCTGCGCTCCCCCGAGCCCGACGAGTGCGAGGTCCTGCTCATCCGCCACGGCCGTTCGGCCGACGTGGTGCCAGGGTCACCCGAGTCGCTCGACCCGCCACTGCACGCCGTCGGTGTGGAACAGGCGGCGCTCCTGGCAGATCGCCTGCGCTCCAAGACCATCCACGCCGTCTACAGCTCGCAACTCAGCCGTGCCATGCAGACCGCCGCCCCACTTGCTGCCGATCGCGGACTTGATGTCGCTGTGTTCCGCGACCTCGAGGAGATCCGCCTGGGCGATTGGGGACACGGAGAGTTCCGTCGCCGAGCCTCGGTCAAGGACCCCGAGTGGGTGGCGTGGAACCGCACGGGACGGTGGGACGGAATCCCCGGCTGCGAAGGTGACGACGCGTTCCGCAGTCGGGTGGCCGGGGTGATCGACGGTGTGGCGGCGCACCATGCCGGGCAGACGATCGCTGTTGTCTCGCACGGGGGCACGATCAACGCGTATCTGGCGCATCTGCTGGGCATTCATCGCTCGATGGTGTTCACGATCGAGAACACCAGCATCACGACGGCGCGCATCGGCCCGCATGGCCCCACGGTGCTGGCGTCGAACGACTGCCAGCACCTCTACGACGCGGTGCTCGGGCTCGACTGAGGGTCGGCAACCACGGAGGTGGTGCTGCACCACAGCCACGCGGTGCAACCGGTAAGGGTGGCGGCGCCGGCCAGGTGAACGGCGACCATCGCGACCGGCAGACCAGCGGCGTACTGGATGTAGCCGATCGCGCCTTGCACCAGCGCCGTGATCAACCACGCCGTCAACGGCGCGTCGAGCACCTCGCGGTCGTGCGCGACCTTGCGGAGCATCCACAGCAGGCTGAGTGCCACGAGCACCGTCACCCAGACGATCGCACTGTGCACCCGCGTGACCCATTGCAACGCATGGCCGTCGATGTCGGCGGCGGTACCGAAGAAGCGCTTGGCCTCGTCGTCACCTGCGTGCGGACCAGTACCGGTCACCACGGAACCGGCCAACAGCGCGAGCACCGTCCATCCTGCGAGCAGTTGCACCCGGCGGCGCACAGCAGTCGCCACGCTCAGCGAGCGAACGCCCGTATCGGCCTGACGGGAACGCACGATCATGACGACCGCGGCCCAGATGAGCACCAGCGACAACACCATGTGGAACTGCACCGCGACCGGGTTGACCTTGGTCCAGACGACGATCGCACCAACGACACCCTGGAACGGCACGCCGATCAGCATCACCAGCGACAGACCCAGCAGGTCGCGCCGACGCGGCCGGCGGTACCACGCGGCGATGGCCGCCAACGCCACGCCGATACACACGACGAACGTGAAGAAGCGGTTGATCTGCTCGATCGCCGAGTGCGCGTTCGAGACGCTGATGAGATTCGATTCGTTGCAGTTCGGCCAGTCGGTGCAGCCCAGACCAGAACCGGTGAGACGCACTACACCACCGCTCACCACGATGATGCTGAGCAGGAACAACGCCCCGATGCAGATGGAGAGGAACTCGATGGGTGTGAAGCCATCGCGGCGCACCCGGCGTGGAAACGCCGTGAGTCGATTCATGTCCGCAGGCTACGGCGCAGCACGGTGACGAGACCAACTGCCGGATGGCCTACCGTTCCCGACGTGCTCACGAGCTTCGACGACTACCCGATCCATCAGGCCACGGTGCCGATCGCCCACAGCGCGACCGGCGACCTCAATCACTACGACCGCTACTTCTTCAACGGCTACGCGCGCGACGGCGGCCTGTTCTTCGCTGTCGCGATGGGGCTCTACCCGAACCGGCACATCGCCGACGCCTCATTCTGCGCCGTCGTCGGTGGCCGCCAACACAGCGTGTTCCACACCCAGCGAGCGCCCCTCGACCCGCGCGACGCCACCACCCTCGGGCCGATCGCGATCGAGATTGTCCAGCCGTTGCAGACGCTGCGGGTCAGCGTCGACGCTCCCGAACACGGGTTGCGCGCGGAGCTGGTCTTCGATGGCCGGTCGGCGGCGATCGAAGAGCCGCACTTCTTTGAACGAGTCGGGCTGCGCACGTTCTTCGACTACACCCGCCTCACCCAGTTCGGAGCCTGGAGCGGCTGGATCGAGATCGACGGCGAACGCCACATCGTGGAGCCCGATCAGGTCTGGGGCACCCGTGATCGCTCGTGGGGAATCCGGCCCGTCGGCGAGGCCGCTCCCAGCGGGGCGCCCGTGCAGGTACCGCAGTTCTTCTGGCTCTGGGCCCCGGTGAACTTCCCCTCGTGCTCAACCCACTTCGACGTCAACGAGTACGGCGATGGTCGCCGGTGGCACGAGACCGGCGCGCTTGCAGCCGCGGGCGGTGACGGCAGTCTGATGCGCTCGGTCGAGTGGCGAGTGCGGTGGCGGCCCGGCACCCGTTGGGCCGAACACTTCGAGTACGACCTCATCGACTGGGATGGCTCGGTGCACACCGTCACGCTGACCCCCCGCTTCGACTTTCACATGTGCGGTGTCGGCTACGGGCATTCGAAGTTCGCACACGGCACCTGGCACGGTGAATCGCTGACGGCCGGTGAGCAACTCGATGTACCCGTAGCGCAGCCGTTGACGCGAGAGAACGTCCACGTTCAGACCATGTGCGACGCGGTACTCGCCCGCGCTGACGGTACTCTCGAACACGGTATGGGCATCCTCGAACAACTCTGCATCGGACCGCACCCCACAGGCCTCACCGGCCTGCTCGACGGGTTCAGCGCATGAAGGCGCGTACGGTCGCTGCCGTCGCCATTGTCGCTGGCGCGCTCATCGCCGCGGCGTGCTCCACGAGCGACGCCTCATCCGACACGCAGTTGGTCGACACGACGGCGGCACCCACCAGCCTGATCCCGCAGTCCACGGTCGAACTGTCCACCGACACCACGATCGCTGATCTGCCCACTCGGCCGGGGGCCGTCACGCTGAAGTTCAAGGCCGGACCGTTCGCCATCCAGCCCGGCCAGAACAACATCGACACGCTCACCACCATCCCGCAGCCCGACGTCAGCGGATGGATCGTCGGTTTCCGTCCCGACCTCGAGTACGCCGACGGCACCGTGCCGCGCGTCGACGTCGTGCACCTGCACCACGGTGTGTGGCTGAATCTCGGCGAACGCGACTCCACCTCAGGACTGCCGCAGCGGTTCTTTGCCGCTGGCGAGGAGAAGACCAACCTCCTCCTCCCGTCGCCGTACGGCTACCGCTACGAGGCGTCCGGGCACTGGGCGCTCAACTACATGCTGCACAACCTCACACCCGACAACACCCAGGTGTGGGTCACCTACGAGATCGATTTGATCCCCGACGCTGCCCCCGAGGCAGCCGGAATGCTGGCTGCACACCCGGTGTGGATGGATGTGCAGAACGGCAACGGCTACCCGGTGTTCGACGTGCTGCGCGGTGCCGGTGACGGCACGACGTACACCTACCCAGACCAGGCCGACCGCCCCTATGGAAACGAAGCGGCCAAGAACCTGTGGACAGTCGACCAGGACGGCACGCTCATCGCCACCGCTGGCCACCTCCACCCGGGCGGGCTGCACACCGACCTGTACGCCACCCGCGACGGCACCACTTCACACTTGTTCAAGTCAGAGGCGAAGTACTACGAACCGGCCGGTGCCGTGTCGTGGGACGTGGCGATGACGGCGACCACACCGGACTGGCACGTCGCGGTGAAGAAGGGCGATGTGCTGTCGACCACCGCGACGTACGATTCAGCGACAGCGTCGTGGTACGAGTCGATGGGCATCATGGTCGTGTGGATGGGCGAGCCGGGCGCTCCAGCCGACGACCCGTTCGTCACCGCCGTCGATGCACCCGGCATGCTCACGCACGGGCACCTACCCGAGAACGATCACCACGGCGGCGACACCGATACGTCGTACCTCGATCTCACCGCCCTCCCCAGTTCCCCCGCGGCCTCCACGATCCAGATCCAGGACTGGCTCTACGGCCAGGGCGACATGAACTTCTCCAAGTCGGTGCCCACCGTGCGCCAAGGTCAGACGATCACCTACGACAACCTCGACGCCGACATCGGCAATGGTCAATGGCACACGATCACTGCCTGCAAGGCGCCGTGCAACAAGAGCACCGGTATCGCCTACCCGTTGGCCGACGGCCCGGTCATCTTCGACTCGGGTCAGTTGGGCCACGGTGGCCAGCCCACCGCTGGGCGCACGACCTGGACGATTCCCAGCACGCTCGCTCCCGGCACCTACACCTACTTCTGTCGCATTCACCCAGTGATGCGAGGGGCATTCCGCGTCGAGTCGTGAGTCCATCGGCGGTGCACCGCTTGTCGGGCACCTCGTCGCGGTATCGTGCGCGGAAGTGAAGAAGCCCACCGTCGCCCAACGCCGTGCCGAAATTCTAGAGACCACGTGCGAAGTGGTCATCGAACGAGGTTTCGCGGCAACTCGCATCGCCGACGTCGCCAAGCGACTCGAGGTGTCGAGCAGTCTCATCCACTATCACTTCGAGTCGAAGGAACATCTTCTCGCCGAGGCCTTCGCCCACTACGCGCGCAAGGACGTCGCCGAGATGGAGGCCGAGGTGGAGGCCGCTCCCACATCCGTCGCCCAACTCGACCGGGTCATCCAGAACTACGTGCCCGAAGGAAGCGACGACGTCGAGTGGATGTTGTGGATCGACGGCTGGGGCGAAGCCCTCCGGAACCCGATGATGCGCACGATCAGCCAGGAACTCGACCACCAGTCGGCGTCGCTCGTCGAGCGCGTCATCCGCAACGGCGTCGACGCCGGCGAGTTCGTGTGTGTCGATCCGGCCGCAGCGGCCATCCGTCTCACCTCGGTGGTCGACGGCCTCGCCGTTCAGTTCGCGGCACACAGCGGGATGATGAGCCGCGACCAGTTCATCGAACACGTTCGCACCCTGGCGGCGTGGGAGGTCGGCCTCGAACCCGAAGATCTGCGCGGCAGCGACGCACCGCGAGCAGGCCTCACCAGCGCACCCTCCCCCGCGACCGAGGCGGCCCTGCGCCGCCTGATTGCGCGCTGGTGCGACAGCGCCGTACGGCTCGATCCCGGTGACTGCGCCGCGTGTTTCATCGAGGATGGCCTGTGGAACATCGGCAAACCGCTCCAGGGGCGCGACAAGATCCGCACCAGCCTCGCGCGCATTTTCAAAGACCTCGATTACGCGTTGCAGCTCGCACCCAACACCGTGTTTGAGGTGGATGAAGCCGCCGGCACCGGCACGGGACGAGTCATCATCCACGAGACACTGCGCCGCAAGAAGAGCGAACCTGAGACCATCCTTGGCGTGTACCACGACCGCTACGTGCGGGTCGGCGGTCAGTGGTTGTTCGCCGAGCGCAAGTTCGAGCACCTCAACGCCAGCTGACCCACTCGGTCAGGTGCGGGTCAGGGCTGCACGAGGTAGAACGCGTTGACCGCGTGGTCGATGGGCAGCTTCTCAAAGCGGGTGAAGCCGGCGGCCTGCGTCATTGCGCGGGCCTTGTTCTCCGACAGCCCTAATGTGCCCAGACCTTCGCCACCTTCCTCGCTGAGCGCGGACGACATACACGAGAGCACGCTGATGCCATACATCAGCGGTGCCATCGGGTTCTTACGAGCGTTCTCCTCGAACGTGTCGAGTGCCTTGATGTCGACCAGCAGCCACACACCATCGGGTTTGATCGCCCGACGGATGGCCTTCATCATCTCCGACGGGCGGGTCATGTCGTGAATGCAGTCGAACGTGGTGATGAAGTCCAGCGTCTGGTCATCGGGCAGCGGCACCTCGCGCGGGTCGTGGAACTCGGCGTTGTGCAGACCGCTTTCCTCGAGCTTCAGCGCTGCGCGGGCGAGCGCGTACTGCGAGATGTCGTAGCCGCGGAACTGCGAATGCGGAAAGGCCGCCGCCATGAGCAGCACAGCGCTGCCGGCCCCGCACCCGATGTCGGCGACCGACGCGCCCGTTCGCATCCGCTCGACGAGGCCCTCGATCGCGGGCAACACCACAGGCAGCAAGTTGGCGTTGCTCCACGGTTCGAAGCTGCGCTCGATACCCACTGCACCCTGCGGTCCGTGGCTGTCGTAGTCGTGGCCGATACCGGTGCGGAAGCTCTCGCGCACATCCTCCAGCGCGCGCATCGTCTGCGGCAGACGATGGAACATGCCCATCCCGTAGGCCGGGTGTTCGGGTGATGCCAACACCGCAGCGGCTTCCGGCGTCAGCCCGAACCGGCCCTCGTCGACGGTGATCAACTTCGCCGCCGCCTGGTTGTGGGCCCACTCGCGAACCCAGCGCTCGTCGAGCGCCGTACGTTCTGCGAGCTCGTGGGTGGTGATCGGAGTGTCGGCCTCGGCCAACGCGACATACAGGCCCAACTGGTCACCCAGATGAATCATCCCTGCGGTCACCGCACCCTCCAGCTTGGAGAAGACCTGGAACGAGTACAGCTTCAGAGCATTGTCGTCGAGCGTCGTCATGGTCGCCTGCTCACGTGGGATCGATGAAGTTGGCGGGACGGTTCTCGAAGTTGGCAGCAACCGCTTCGGCCTGGTTCTGCGTGCCGACCAAGGAGCGGATGACGCGCCGTTCCTCAGCGAACTGCTCCGCCGCACCGGCGTTGAACAGTCCGTTCAGCAAGGCCTTCGCACCACGAACTGCGTCCGGGCTGCGTCCGGCGATCTCGCGGGCCATGACCAACGCATCGTCGAGCGGGGTGTCCGACAACTTGGTGGCAATGCCCAGAGCGAACGCCTCACGGCCGTCGAACATGCGGGCGGTGATCACGAGTTCCTTGGCGACGTCGGCACGTACCAACTGCGAGAGCATCATCGTGCCGGTCATATCGGGCACCAATCCCCAGTGCACCTCACGAACGCTGAGCTTCGTATCCGGGTGCACGATGCGGATGTCGGCCCCGAGGGCGACCTGGATGCCACCACCGATCGCGTGTCCGTGCACTGCGGCAATGACCGGCACTGGCACCTCTTGCCACACCCACGCAACCTGTTGCCCGAGGTGCGTGATGCCGCTCTCCTGCAACAGACCAGGGTTGTCGCGTCCATCACTGTCCACGCCAGTGGCCAGCGCGGCCATCGTGGCGAAGTCGAGACCCGCGCAGAACGACGCGCCCTCACCGGAGAGCACTGCAACGCGCACGCCGGCCATCGTCTTGAGACGTTCACCGGCTTCGGCGAGCGAGACGAACATCGCACCATCGAGTGCGTTGCGCTTGTCGGGCCTCGTCATACGAACGTCGGCCACGCCGTCCGTGAGCGTGATCGATACCCGGTCGCCGATGTTGATCGCAGTCATGACCGCGAGTGTGTCAGGTCAGTTCTTCATCGCTCGCAGTGTGTAACTCAGCGGGAGCACCTCTCCCCGTTCTCTCAGCCGAAACCCACCGTGACCATCGTCCTCCATCGCTGCGGGGAACGCGTTCCAGTACAGCGAGCGGTGCTCCTCAAACATGGTGATCGTCAGCCCGGCGGACCAGAGCGCGTTGAAAATCTCAGCGATGCCGTGGTTGAACGCCACGATCGTCGGTGCGGCAAGGTCGCCGTCGTGCTCCACGTAGGTCGTGGTCTCGGTGAAGACAGTGCCGTCACTCTCGAAGTAGGGAAACTCCATCACGAACAGGCCGTCGGGCCGCGGGTCGCAGAGTGCCCACAACACTGGGTGCCCTTCGCGGATGAACAGTTGCCCACCCGGCCGCAACAGGTCGGCGACCACCTGCGCCCACCGGCGGATGTCGGGCAACCAGCACAGCGCGCCAACTCCCGTGTAGACAAGGTCAAATCGCTCCGCGCCGAGCGCATCGACAGCGCCGTACACATCGCTCTCCACGTACTCGATACTCACGCCGCAGTCGACCGCGAGGCGCCGGGCCGACTCGATCGATCGCGGCGACAGGTCGAGTCCCGTCAGCCGCGCACCGAGACGCGCCAATGACAAGGTGTCGGTGCCGATGTGACACTGCAGGTGCACCACGTCGAGATCGGCAAGGTTGCCCAGCAACGGCACATCGTTGCCCACCACGGACGAAAGGAAGCTTGGCTCGGACCGGAAACGGTCAAGGTCATACCCCTGCTCATGGATCGCCACACGGCTGTCCCAATTCGCACGGTTGATCGCCAAATAGTCCGCAGGATCGACCGGTTCGGCGTTGTCGGAGTCAGCGTTCACCGGCACAGCATCACATGTCGTGGCACACTCTCGGCATGCATTTGCACCTCTCCGCCGACGAAGTCCTCACCACCACCCGCGCCGTGCGCAAGCGCCTCGACTTCGACCGGCCGGTCGAGCGCGAGGTGATCGAGGAGTGTCTGCAGATCGCGTTACAGGCACCCAGTGGGAGCAACTCGCAGGGCTGGCAATGGCTGATGGTCACCGACCCGGCCAAGAAGATGGCGCTCGCCGACATCTACCGCGCCAACTGGGCTGGCTACAGCAGCAGTGTCGCCGCATCGGCGCTGGCCGCCCGCGGCGAGGAGGGCGACCGCCGCATTGAGCAGGTGTACTCCTCCGCCAACTACCTCGCCGAGCACTTCCAACGGGCGCCGATCATCATGGTGCCGTGCATCGCCGCCGACCTCGACCGACTGCCCCTGTGGGCTGCGGCCGGTGCGTGGGGCAGCATCCTGCCCGCCGTGTGGAGCTTCCTGTTGGCTGCCCGCGAACGCGGGCTGGGTACCACCTGGACCACCGTGCACCTGGCCAAGGGCGGCGACCAACAAGCGGCCGAACTGCTGGGCATCCCCGAAGGGTTCAGCCAGGTCGGCATGTTCCCCATCGCCTACACGATGGGCACCGACTTCAAGCCCGCGGCGCGCCTGCCGCTGGAGCCGATCCTGCACTGGGATACGTGGTGAAGGTGGTTCACACCTGATCGACGAGGCGCAGCCCACTCGGCACGAGCGAGGGCGCGGACTGGGGAAGCTCCACCACGAACTCGGTGCGGTGTGCGGGGAAGATGTGCTCGGACAACAGCACGGGCTCGCCGGTCACCGTGGTCGTCAGCCGCTCACAGCGCAGCACCGGGCTGCCGACGGGCACCTCCAGCAGTCGGGCGTCGTGCTCGGTGGCTGCCGCCGCGCCGATGGTCTGCGTGGCGCCGCGCAACTGCACACCGAGCAGTTCGTAGAACGGACGCCGCTCGACCTCGCGTCGAGACAGGTGTTGGCCGAGTTCGGCCGGGCACCACACCGTGACCACCGCGAACGGTGCCCCGTCGGCGAGGTTGCGACGTTTCACGCGCAAGACCTGCGTGCAGTGCAGGCGGTCGGCGATGTGCGGTGGCGCAGCGACGAACTCGAACTCGAGGATCTGCCGCTCGGGGCGGATACCGCCTTCGGCCATCTGGTTCTCGATCGTGTCGAGTCGCCCGAGCCGCTGCTGCAGCGGCCGCATCGCCACGTACCAACCGAACCCCTGACGTGACTCCACGACCCCGTCGTCGCGCAGCATCTCCAACGCTCGGCGCACCGTCACACGGCTGACCCCGAACTCGGCCGACAGTTCGCTCTCGCTGGGCAGCACATGACCGGGACCCTGCTCGGAGAGCCGTTCCCGCAGCGTGTGAGCTATCTCCTGGTAGCGGATCGTGCGCATTGGGCGACCGACGTTCCTTTCTTTGGCAACCTCATGAACTTGTATTATGCTTGTCTACATCTCGTCGCCGATCAAGAGGAAACTTCCATGACCGTCTCTGCAGGAACGCCGATCGAACTGGTCGAAGGTGTGTACGCCACACTCCCCGGTCGGGTCGCCGCCGGCCGCGAGCGCTTCGGGCGCCCGCTGACCCTCACGGAGAAGATCCTCCTCAACCACCTCTACGACCCCAACGAGCCGATCGAGCGCGGCGGCACGTACAACGATTTCCGCCCCGACCGGGTGGCGATGCAGGACGCGACAGCGCAAATGGCGCTCCTGCAGTTCATGACCGCCGGTCTGCCCACCACGCTCGTGCCCAGCACTGTGCACTGCGACCACCTCATCTCCGCCAAGGTCGGAGCCAAGATCGACCTCGGCGTAGCCATCGACACCAACCGTGAGGTGTACGACTTCCTGCGTACGGTCAGCGCCAAGTACGGCATCGGCTTCTGGGGACCGAACAGCGGCATCATCCACCAGGTCGTGCTGGAGAACTACGCCTTCCCCGGGGGAATGATGATCGGCACCGACAGCCACACCCCCAACGCTGGTGGCATGGGCATGGTGGCCATCGGTGTGGGCGGCGCCGACGCAGTCGACGTGATGACCGGCTTCCCGTTCAACGTCAAGTTTCCCAAGGTCATCGGCGTGCGTTTGACCGGGAACTTGAACGGTTGGACGGCACCGAAGGACATCATCCTCGAGGTCGCCCGCGTGCTCACCGTCGAGGGCGGCACCGGCGCGATCGTCGAGTACTTCGGCCCCGGCGCCGACCGCATTTCGGCCACCGGCAAGGCCACGATCTGCAACATGGGCGCAGAGATCGGCGCCACCTGCAGCGTGTTCGGCTACGACCAGAACCTGGCCGACTACCTGAAGGCCACCGGCCGCGCGGCGATCGCCGCAGCTGCCGACAAGGTCGCCGCCGACCTGCGACCCGACGAGGGCGCCCAGTACGACCAGGTGATCGAGATCGACCTCGATGCGCTGAAGCCGCTGATCAACGGGCCGCACTCGCCCGACCGTGCCAACCGCGTCGGTGCCGCTGTCGGCGCCGAGGCCCGCGCCAACGACTGGCCGCTGGAGATCAGCGCCACGCTCATCGGTAGCTGCACGAACAGTTCGTATGAGGACATCACCCGTGCCGCCTCCATCGCCCGCCAGGCCGCCGCCCGCGGCTTGAAGGTCAAGACGCCACTGTTGGTGTCGCCCGGCAGCGAGCAGACCCGCGCCACCATCGAGCGCGACGGCCTGATCGCCGATCTCGAGTCGATCGGCGCCACGGTGCTGGCCAACGCCTGCGGTCCGTGCATCGGCCAGTGGGACCGCCCGGCAGCGGCGATCGACAAGCCGAACACGATCGTCAACTCGTTCAACCGTAACTTCCCCAAGCGCAACGACGGTTCGGCGAACACCCTGTCGTTCGTGACGTCACCCGACACGGTCGTGGCGCTGGCGCTCGCCGGCAACCTCGACTTCGACCCCACCACCGACACGATCACCGCCCCCGACGGCAGCCAGGTCAAGCTGGATGCTCCGGTCGGCGAAGTGCTGCCGGCCAAGGGCTACGACCCCGGCCAGAACACGTTCACCGCTCCCCCGGCCGACGGCTCGGGCGTCGAGGTCGTGGTCTCGCCCACCAGCGATCGTCTGCAACTGCTTGCTCCCTTCACCGCGTGGGATGGCAACGACTACCTCGGCCTGCCGGTGCTGATGAAGGCCCAGGGCAAGTGCACCACCGACCACATCTCGGCGGCAGGCAAGTGGCTCACCTACCGCGGCCACCTGGAGAACATCTCCGGCAACCTGTTCCTCGGTGCGGTCAATGCCTACGCCAACGCCGACGGCAGTGCGTACCCGGTGGGCATCGGCAAGGACGCCCTCGGTGGCACCGACGACACCTACCCGAACCTGGCCAAGAAGTACAGCGAGGCCAACGTGCGCTGGGTGGCCATCGGCGACCGCAACTACGGCGAGGGTTCGTCGCGTGAGCACGCCGCCATGGAGCCCCGCTTCCGCGGCGGTGTGGTGATCATCACCCGCAGCTTCGCCCGCATCCACGAGACGAACCTGAAGAAGCAGGGACTTGTGCCGCTGACCTTTGCCGACCCGGCCACCTACGACCTCATCGGCGAGGACGACCGCATCAACGTGCTCGACCTCCCCCCGGTGCCCGGCAAGAACGTGCGCTGCCAGATCGTGAAGCCCGACGGCAGCACGGTCGAGTTCGAGGGTGTGCACACGTTCAGCCCCGAGCAGATCGAGTGGTTCAAGGCCGGCTCGGCCCTCAACGTCGTGCGCAAGAAGGTCGCCGAAGGCAACGCCTGACACTGATCTGGACGTTCCGTCCGAGTCGGCGTTGAACCGGGCTCACGGCCTGCCTCCGCGCCGACTTGCACGTTCTCGGTGTCGAATTCCAGCGTGAAGCGGCGCACGATCGCGGTGGGTGATCGTGATGACCTCGAATCAGGATCGACGACGACGCGGACGGGTGCTCTCATGGGTGGGTGGCGCGATCTTGTTGCTGGGCGGGTTGTTCGCGTGCAGCGGAGGAATGCAGGAGATCGGCTGCGGTGACCGCGACACCGGCTACGACCAGTGCCGTGCTACCGCCAACGGCGATCGGACTGCGGGCGCGGTGACGATCGTTGCCGGCCTCGGCATCGTGCTGTACGGCGCAATCGAGATGCGACGCAAGTGAGGCGGCGAGCTCATGGGATGGCTTGAGCCGTCATAACCCTCCTGGTCGTGCTCATGGCCAGTGGGGTGTGAGCTACATCTGGCCCACCAACCTCGTTCTTGTCACACCTCGACCACGGGCGGTCGTGGTCACGGTGCGACCGGGGCACTGTGTGGCATCGTGGGCCGATGGACATCTCCACCGCGATCCGCACCAACGGTTCCGTTCGCGCCTTCACTACCGACCCCGTCGACGACGCCACTGTCACCGCGGTGCTTGACGATGCACGCTTCGCTCCCAGCGGCGGCAACCGCCAGCCGTGGCGTGTGGCGGTCGTCAAGGATCTCGCCATACGACGCACGATGGCCGACCTGATGCTGCCGATCTGGCACGAGTACCTCGGCGCGAACGCGACGGGAGCGACCGCGTTTGCGTTCGGGAAGTCGATCGACGCACCGCCGAAGGTCGTGCCCAACGCGCTCGTGGAGACCATCGAGGAGATCCCGGTGGTGCTGGCGGTCGCGGCCGATCTGCACCACATCGCGCTGATGGACGGAAACCTCGATCGCCCGCCGGTCACGGCAGGCGCCAGCATCTACCCGTTCTGCTGGAACCTGTTGCTGTCGGCTCGAGCGCACGG
>CAIXHI010000119.1 GCA_903919215.1 uncultured Acidimicrobiaceae bacterium | reverse complement strand
CAGCGACAGGTAGCGGCGCATGTCGAGGATCTTGTCGAGGATCTCGATGTTCACCGGGCAGATCTCGTCGCACGCACGGCACGACGTGCAGCTCCACACCTCTTCGGCCGTGATGCGGTCGAACAGCGAGTTGGCCGAGATGGTGATCTCCTTGTCGACCGACAGCGGCGGCGTGACGATCGGGTTGGCCGACGCAGCCATGACCTCGCCGGTCTTCAGCACGATCTCGCGCGGATCGAGCGGCTTGCCCGTGGCGTGCGCCGGGCACACGCTGGTGCAGCGGCCGCACATGGTGCAGGCGTCGGTGTCGAGCAGCTGCTTCCAGGTGAAGTCCTCGACAACGCTCGCGCCGAAGCTCTCCAGCGAGGTTTCGGTGAGGTTCGGCATCGCGCGCATCGCGCCCTTGGGACGCTCGCGGTCCTTCAGGTACATGTTCAGCGGGCTGGTGAAGATGTGCCGCAGCATGGTGATCGGCAGCAGCACCAGGAACGCGGCAAACGCCACTACGTGCACGGCCCACATGATCTGGTGCCACTGAGTGAGTGTGTGCTCGGCGAGACCGTTGAACATGTTGCTGAGCGGATAGCCGATGAAGCTCCACTTCTCGTGGTCGGGCTGGCCGGACTCGGCGATACGGAACGCCTCGGCGAAGAAGCCGCTGACACCGATGAGGAAGAAGATGCCGAGGATGATCGCGTGCTCGGGCTTGGTCTTGATGCGGATGCGGTACGGGCGCTGGATGTAGCGGCGGGCGGCGGCCCAGACGATGCCGATGACGAACACCAGGCCGGCGAGGTCGCCGAAGAAGCTGTAGGCCAGGTAGGTGCGGCCGTGGAGGAACTTCAGGCTCTCGGGCAACTGGTGGTCGACCTCGAGCACCGTGGTGACGCCGAGCAGCGCCATGAACCCGAAGTAGATCATCGAGTGCATCAGCCCGGCGCCGGCATCGCGCAGCAGGGTCTGCATGTAGGCGCCGGCGCGGAAATCCCTCAGGCGGCGGGTGATGTTCTTCTTGGTGGTGCGGCGCCGATCGGGCGCGCCACGTTCCCAGTTCTTCACCCGCTGCGAGAACGCGAACGCGCCCCAGATCAGCAGCGCCGGGATGACGGTGTAGAACGCCACCTGCATCGCGCCGGGGATGCCGTCGAACACTTCTCTGGCGGGCTCTTTGGTGCCGTGCCATTTGGTGAGCTGCGGGATGATGCCCGAGCCGAGGGTGAACAGGCCCATGAAGATGCCCAGGCCGATGGCCAGCTGATGCGGTTTGAAGCGCTTCAGGAACGGGCCTTTGGGGGCGTCGGGCGTAGGAGACGTGTGCGTGCTCATAGCGCCGCCAACCCTAGTTCGCAGTGTGCCGCGCGGCCGCCTCCGTCAGCGGAGACGGATGTGGCTAGGGCGTGCTGCCCTTGGTGGACAGCAGATCGGCGCACAACTTTGTCGCGTAATCGTGGGCGGCGGTCTGATCGGCAGCCACCGGCAAGTACGCGGCGAGGAACGCGCGGTAGTCCTTGTTCGTGACCACCTTGTCGTAGTTCACGTTGCCGTCACTATCGGCGTACTTGTCGACGACGGCCTTGTAGCGCAGATACCAGTCGGCGGTGAACGCCGACCAACGGTCGATCGCGGCGAGCACCTTCGAGGGTGTGCGCCCTGGCAACGGCTCGAGCGCGTTCAGCACGTCACCGCGGCCGAGACCCAACTTCTCGAACTCGTAGGTCTTGCCCCACGCTTCCATGCAGACATCGCCGAAGTCTTCGTAGTAGTCGGCCGGGTCGCCATACATCGGGTCGGGCACGAACCCGTCCTTCTGTGCCAACCAGTCGTCGATCTCCCCGTTGCTGGCGGTGATCGGTGTGCCGTCCTGGGTGCCGTCCTGGGTGCGGTCCTGGGTGATGGTGGGCGAGGCTCCCTGCGTCGTCGTGGTGCATTCGACCGCTGGCACGGAGATGACATCACCCGGGAAGATGGGGTGGTCGATGCCATCGGACCAACCGTTTGCTTTCGCAATGGCGGGGGCCGTGGTGCAGTGGTGCTTGGAGATGGCCCACAGCGAATCGCCCTTGGCGACGGTGTACGAGGTGGTGGCACCGGTGCCGGACTGACCCGGTTGGGTGGTCTGGCCACCGACGGCGAGCGTGCTCGACCCCGTTGCTCCTGCGGCGTTGGCCACCGTGGCCTTGTCGTCCTTCCCGCAGGCGGCCAAGGACAGCGCGAGAGTCGACAACAGGAGGGGGGCCAGCAGAATCAGGCCGCGACGCTTCATGGGGTTGAGCGTATCCGGCAGGTGTGACGTGGCTCGGGCAGTGTGACCGGGCTAGGGGGTCGAGTTGTGTGTGGTGAACAGGTTCGTGCACAGATCGGCGACGAAGTACTTCGCTGCGAACTGCACATCGGGGCCGACCGCCTCGTAGGCCTGCAGCAGCGACAAGTACTCCGCGTCGTCGAACAGGATGCGGTAATACGTGTCGGTGTCGGGGTACATCGGGTGCGTCGCCTGGATTCGGCTCGTGATCTCGGTGTACACGGGGAACCACTGGTTCGTGAACGGCACCCACTTGTCGATCTGCGTCTGCACGCCGCCCGGCACCGCACCAGGCAATGGGTCGAGTGCCGCCATCAGTTCGGCCTTGCTGGCGCCTTGTGTCGCGAACGCCTGGGCCGACCAGTAGGCGGAGTAACACACCGCACCCCAGTTCCTGTGGTCGCCGGTATTCGGGTTGAACGGGTTGGTGATGATGTGCTCGTTCACATAGAGCGCGAGGTACGTGTTCATCACGATCGTGGTGGACGTGGTGGAAGTGCTGGCCACCGGGCAACCCGGACCGGGCACCAGGATCGTTTGGCCGGGAAGGATCACGTGGTCGAACCCGTCGCTCCACGCGTTGAGCACGGCGATGTCGGCGGCGTTCGTGCAGAAATCGTCAGCGATCTTCGTGAGTGCATCGCCACGTGTCACGACGTAGGAAATGTCGGGGGGCAGGGTCGTGGTCGTCACATCGCCCGGCAGCGTCGAAGTGGTGTTCCCGATGGTGTCGAACGACACGATCGTGGACGGGGTCGTGCTGCCGTTGTCGGTACACGCGGACAGCACCGCTGGACCGAGGGCCGCACCGAACGCGGCAAGGCTCAGCACCGCTCCACGGAGCCGCGTCTTCACGATGGGCTGCTGTCGAGGCTCAGCCGTAGTACTGGCGGTCGAGTTCGCGGATGCGGCCCGCGAGCGTCGCCAACAGTTTGTGCGCCAGCGTCGGCACGGCATCGAGCACGCCCATGAAGTGGCGCTGGTCGAGCAGCAGTAACACGCAATCGGTCTCGCAGATCACGGTGGCGGTGCGCGGCCCGTGATCGAGCAGGCTGAGTTCGCCGACGACGGTGCCGGGGCCCATGGTGCTGATCTTCTTGCCGTTGCGACGGACGATGACCGTGCCTTCGACGAGCACGAACGCCTCGCGACCGGTCTGCCCCTGATCGACGATCAAGGAACCGGCGGGCATGGAGATCTCATCGCTCGCCTTGGCGATCTTCTCGAGGTCCTTGGTGGAGCAACCCTGGAACAAAGAGACATTGCGCAGGTGCTCGAGGTACGCCTTCTTGCTTGCCATGTCCGCAGCGTATACCCCTTGCTCAGGCTCACCCGACGCGGAGCGACCGGTTACTCGGCGGGCGACGGTGTGACCGGGAGGACGACACTCGCATCGAGACCGCTGCGGTCGGTGCGGTTGTTGAGCTCGACCCACCCGCCGCTGAGTTGTGTGAGGTGTTGCACCACAGCCAGACCGATGCCAGAACCGCCGTGGGGAGCGTCGGGGGCCCGCCAGAAGCGGTCGAACGCCTGCGACAGGTGCTCGGGTTTCATACCCGGCCCTTCGTCAATCACGTGCACCGCCACACCGTTGTGCTGGTGCAGCGCAGTGATCGTCACCGTGTCGCCCTCCTCTGCGACCCCGAGCGCGTTGTCGACATAGTTGTCGACGATCTGTTCGAGCGCGCCCGGTACCGCCAACGCGTGCAGTCCGTCAGCGACACTGGTGAGCAAGCGCACGCCGCGTTCGGCCGCGAATGGTTCCCACACGTCGGCCCGTTCGCGGACGATGACGCTGACGTCGACCACCATCCGCTCGGGATCGGTGCCGTCGCTGCGGGCGATCATCAGCAGACCCTCGATCAGCCGCTGGAGTCGTTCGGTCTCGGCACCCGCCGCCTCGATGCGCTCGCGGGCGCCTTCTGGATCGTGGCCGACCATCACCGAGGCACGTTCCAACTGCAGCCGCAGTGCGGTGAGGGGTGTGCGCAGTTGGTGCGATGCATCGCCCGCGAACGCGCGCTGCTTGGCGACCAGACCAGAGATGCGCTCGGTCATCGAGTTGAACGAGCGCGCCAGGCTGCGAATCTCCTTCGGACCGTGCTCGTCGTCAGCACGTTCAGTGAAGTCGCCCGAGGCGAGGTGCTCGGTGCTGCGTTGCAGTCGCCGCAACGGTGACGTGATGCTGGCGGCGAGGAACACGGCGGCCAGCACCGCCCCGATGAGCGAGATGCCCAGCACCACCAGCAGGCCGCGCGCCTTCTCATTCGCCCGGTCATCGATCACCGACGCGGGGAAGGTGATGCGCACGACACCGGCCACCACAGCCCCCGACAGCACTGGCACGGCCACGTACAGGAGGTTGCCTGCGGTGTCGGACGGCCGTTCCCCCGAGGCCGGGTTGCGCTGCAGCGCCTTGGCGACCTCTGGGCGGTTGGTGTAGTCCTCGCCGATCACATCGGAGCGGTCAGTGGAGAGAAGGAGCTTGCCCGCTGCATCGATGATGACCACGCGGGCCCCATCAGCGGCGGCATAGAGGTCGATGGTCGACTGCAGATCGACCATCGTTTCCGTACTGCTCTCACCCGACAGCAGGTTCTCGGCTGCACCCCCGAGGAGGAACCCGTCGCGCTGCAGGTCGGCGATCAATCGCTCGTTCTCGATGCGGCGCAGATAGCCGGCCAGCGGGATGTCCTGCGCCAGGAGCACCATCGAGATCAGCCCGGTCATCGCGAGCAGCAAGCGCCACTTCATGCGGGCGGCTCGAGGCGGAACCCCACACCACGCACTGCTTGGATCCAGTCGCTGTGTCCGAGCTTCTTGCGCAGCGACGCGACGTGGGCATCCACGGTCTTCGTCGGGCCGTACCAGTGGGCATCCCACACGTTCTCGAGGATCTCGGTGCGAGTTCGCACTGCACCGATGTCGGTCGCGAGGAACGCAAGCAGGTCGAATTCTTTCGCCGTCAGTTGTGTCTCGGCCCCGTTCAGGTGCACGCGCCGGGTGCGCCGGTCGAGCAGCATCGGGCCGACCTCCTGGGGCAGGTTTGGATCGTCAGCTGAGGGGTTCTCGGCGAGCTGCTCGACCGTGCGGCGTCCAACCGCGCGGATCCGGGCGACCAGCTCGCGAAAGCTGAACGGCTTGGTGACGTAATCGTCTGCGCCGAGTTCGAGGCCGAGCACACGATCGAACTCCTCGGCGCGGGCAGT
>CAIXHI010000118.1 GCA_903919215.1 uncultured Acidimicrobiaceae bacterium | reverse complement strand
GCGCTTGAGCGACGGCAATTGCGCGGCGATCTCCGCGATGCGTGGCAGGCAGTCGAACGTCTTGCCGCCGTAGCGGTAGCCGTCGGCGGCCACCAGCACGGTGGGGGTGGTCTGCCCGAAACGGTCGACGACACCAGCGACACCGAAATCGCTGGAGGTGGACGTGAACGCCGCGCCGATTGCGTTGGCGGCCAGGAAGGCAATGATCGTCTCGACCACGTGCGGCATGTAGGCGGCGACACGATCGCCGGGCTTCACGCCATCGATCACGAGGGCGCGGGCGAGTGCGGCAACCTCGGCGCGTAGCTGCGCCCACGTGTAACTGCGCCGTTCGCCGTGCTCGCCGATCGCGACGATCGCCTCCTCGCCGGCGCCGGCGCGCACCGCGAGTGCGTTCTCCGCATACGACACCGAGCCGTGTGGGAAGAACCGACCACCGAGCACTGTGCCGTCGCCCGGATCGAAGGCGACGTCGCCCTGTTCGCCGATGATGCCACCAGCGCTCCACAACTCCTGCCAGAACTCACCCGGTTGCCGCACCGACCACTCGTGCAACCCTGCCGCGTCGGCCTGGCCGACGGAGCGCCGGAACTGGTCCATGCGTGTGGCGGCCACACGCTCCGGGCTCGGCGTCCACAACGGCTGCATGTCTGGCATCCTACGAGTCATGGATCTCGCACTCACAGGGCGTCGGGCACTCGTCACCGGCGCGTCCAGCGGGCTCGGCCTCGGCTGCGCGCAAGCGTTGGTCGCCGAGGGCGCGACCGTCACCATCGTTGCTCGCAACGCGGAGAAGCTGGCTGCGGCAACAGCCACGATGCACGGGCCGGGCACAGTGCACACGTTGGTCGGCGACGTGTCGGACCTCGAGTCGTTGCCCGCCTTGGTCGCGGCTGCCGAGGCGCTGACGGGTGGCATCGACATCCTCGTCGCCAACGCGGGCGGTCCGCCGCCCGGCACGTTCGCCACGACGCCATTCGAGCACTACGAACCCGCGCTACGGCTGAACCTGCTGTCCACCGTCGCGATGTGCCAGGCCACAATCCCGGCGATGCGCGCACGGGGCTGGGGGCGGGTGATCGCAATCACCTCGATGTCGGTGCGTGAGCCGATCGCCCACCTGATCCTGTCGAACACCGCGCGAGCAGGTCTCACCGGGTTCTTGAAGACCGTGGCCACCGAGGTGGCTGCCGATGGCGTCACGGTCAACACGCTGCAGCCCGGTCTGCACCTCACCGACCGTCTGGCCGGGCTGTACGACGACCCCTCCGGTCTGGCCGCCACCATCCCCACGCACACGCTGGGCGACCCCGCCGACTTCGGTCGCATCGCCGCCTTCTTGTGCAGCGACGCCGCCAAGTTCCTCACCGGCACGTCGATCCCCGTCGACGGCGGCGCCAGCAAAGGCCTCCAGTAGTCAGCGGATTCTGGGCAGGATTCTTCCCATTCGAGTCTCTGGGAAGCTCCAGTCCCGGAATCCGGAACCACAGCTGTCCAGAAGCCGACCCGCTGGCCCCCAGACTCAGGCGCGACGCGACCGCGGGCCGGCGTTCGCCACGCGGCTAGGGACCGGATGGCCGACGAACGACTGCACCAGCAGCGCCGCCTCGATCAGTTCGTCGATGCCGATGCCGGTGGACACGCCGAGGTCGTCGCACAACGCGACGAGCTCCTCGGTCGCCACGTTGCCCGCGGCTCCGGCGGCGAACGGTGAGCCACCGAGCCCACCGACCGACGTGTCGAACCGACGCACACCTGCGAGCAGCCCTGCATAGGCGTTCACCAACCCGGTGCCGCGTGTCTCGTGCAGGTGCAGACCAACGTCGGTGCCGGTGAGCGCGAGCACGTCCTGGATGCGACGCGGTGTGGCCATACCGGTGGTGTCGGCCAGCGTGATCGCGGATGCCCCCGAGGCACGGAGTCGTTCGGCCAACAGCGCGATGGCCGCCGGTTTGATATCGCCCTCGTAGGGCGACCCGAACGCACACGAGATCACCGCATCGACGGGAACGCCCGCGGCGGAGGCGAGCGCGCAGATCGCCTCAACCGACTCGATCGACTCGTCGATGGTCATCTTCACGTTGCGCTCGTTGTAGACCGCAGAGGCAGAGACGGTGACGGTGAGTTCGTCGAGCCCGGCGGCCAACGCCATCTCCGCGCCACGCAGGTTCGGCACCAGCGCCGTGCGCACCACACCCTCGGGTGCACCCAGGCCGGCCACTACTTCGGCGGCACCGGCCATCGCCGGCACCGCCTTGGGGCTGACGAAGCTGGCGACCTCGAGGTGCGTGAGTCCGGCGATCAACAGCGCGTCGAGCAACTCCAGACGCTGATCCACCGAGATTGGCGCCTCGGCCTGGAGGCCGTCACGGGCCCCCACCTCACGGATGACGATTCGGTCCGGTAGTGACATGTACAGAAGGTTAGGTCTACCGGGCCATGTCGCCCCACAGGCCGTAGTGTTGCCGCCGGTGATCAAAGACCCTTCCCTGCACAAGTTCGACGACCGCACCGAACTGTTGGCCCACCGGATCTTCGAGTACGTACTCGATCGCATCCGGATGTCGCCAGCACCGTTGGATGGTCCGCGAACACCGGCCGAACTCACCGCCGCGACGGGCAAGATGATCACGTCGTACGGCTTGGGCTACGACGAGACGTTCCGACTGTTCAAGGATGTGCTCGCCCCGGCGTGCATCTCCAGCGACCATCCGCGCTATTTGTCGTTCGTGCCCACCGCACCGAGCGAGGCAGCGACGCTGTTCGACCTCGTGGTGTCGGCCTCATCGATCTACGGCGACTGGTGGGTGGAAGGCGCCGGAGCCATCCACGCCGAGAACGAGACGTTGCGCTGGCTGGCCGGGCTGGCCGGGTTCCCCGAGGGTGCCGGTGGCACGTTCATCAGCGGCGGCACACTCGGCAACCTCGCCGCACTCACCACCGCCCGCCAGCACTGGCGCACCCACCACGGCCGCGGTCTTCCGCTGGCGATCGCCGCCGCACCGAGCGCCCACTCCTCCGTGCGACTGGCAGCGATGGTGCTCGACGTGGACGTGATCACCGTCGCGGGCGACGAACGCGGTCGCCTTACCGGCCCGGCACTGCTGGCAGCGCTCGATGCCGTCACCGATCGACAGGTGTTCGCTGTAGTCGCCTCGGGTGGTGCCACCAACGCCGGCATCGTCGACGACCTCGCCGGCGCGGCCCACATCTGCACCGACCGCGACCTCTGGCTGCACGTGGATGCGGCCTACGGCGGTGCGGCCCTCGCCTCCACCATCGGTCGTCCACTGTTCGCCGGCATCGAAGGCGCCGACTCGTTCGTCGTCGACCCGCACAAGTGGCTGTTCTCACCGTTCGACTGCGCGGCCCTCGTCTACCGCCAGCCGGGTATCGCCCGCGGGGCACTCACCCAGCACGCCGAGTACCTCGAGACACTCGAGACCAACTACGAGTGGAACCCCAGTGACTTTGCAGTGCACATGACCCGCCGAGTGCGCGGTCTGCCGCTGTGGTTCTCGCTCGCCTCGCACGGCACCGACGCTTACGACCGCGCCATCAGCCACAGCATCCTGCTCGCCAAGGAGGCGGCACGGATGATCGAGGCCACGGCCGGCCTGGAACTGCTGATGGAGCCCGAGTTGTCGGTGGTGCTGTTCCGCAAGGTCGGTTGGACGCCCGAGCAGTACCAGACGTGGAGCGACGAACTGCTCGCCTCCGGCCTGGCGTTCGTGGTGCCCACCGTCTACAACGGCGAGACCGTGCTGCGTTTCTGCTTCGTCAACCCGCTCACCACCAGCGACGACGTGCAGTTGATCCTCGACGAGCTGGCTTAGACGGCGTTCAGCGCTGCGAGCGCCATGTCGTGCAGTAATGGCGCCAGTGCCTTGCGCGGCAACTTGCCGACATAGGGCGTGCTGTTGACCAACCCGATTGCGGCTTGCACGGCGGCAGCCAGACGTTGGCGGGGCACACCGGGATGCAGCCGCTCGACGACCTCGACCCACACGTCGACGTACTGACGCTGCAGCGATCGCACGGCGTGCGCCTGTGCCGTATCGAGGTGGTGTAGTTCACGGCCGTGCACCACGATCAGATCTGGTTGCTCCAGCGCGAACTCCACCTGCATCGCCACCAAGGCAGCCAGCGCGGCCTCGTCACCCTTCGACTGGGCGACACATTCGCGTCCACCCGCCAGCAGGCGCTCGCTGACATCGGCGAGCATGGCCGCGAGTAGCGCTTGTTTGCCAGGGAAGTGCCAGTAGATCGCCGGACCGCTGACGCCCACCTCGGCACCGATGTCGTCGATACCGGTCGCGCCATAACCACGCTCGGCGAACAGGCGCGCTGCGGCCTGGAGGATTTGATCGGATCGCGACGCCACGAGGCGTCACCCTACCGACGGTCACCAACTGCCGGAGCTGCCGCCACCACCGCCACCACCGGAGAAGCCGCTGGAGAACCCTCCGCCACCACCGGAGCCACCCGACTGGGAGGGCTGGGTGCGGGTCTGCGACCAGCTGCCCATGCTGGTGTACATCAGCAGCGGCATCGTGCTCATCGTGAGCTCGGCGGGTGGCACCGCGCTCTGGCCGACAGCGCGGCCCCACGCATCGGCGGCACCGAGCGCAACGGCCCACGCCGAGTACTCACGCAGCAGACCGTGCGACCACGCCCAGTCGACGTGGGTTCCTTCGCTTGCTTCCAGGAAGCGGCGGAACGACTCGACGCGCAGCGCCACGGCGGTGCCTGCCGCCGAACGCACGGGCAACAGGCTGCGATAGGCCGCCGCCGCGGTCAACCCGGTGATGGTGATGGCCATGCCGATCGCGACCCACCACGAGGTGGCGAAACCCCTCCACAACGCGATGACGGTGGCCGCAGCAGCCAACACGACACCGATCGACAGTGCAATCGGGAAGTGAGCCGCGGTACCGGGCGGGTACTTCGCCCACCAACCCGACGCTTTCGCAGCCTCCCGCTGCTCGTCGGAGAGTTCCTTCCACAGCGTGGCCAGGCTGGGGTGATAGGTGCCCATCACCAGCTCACCGTCACCGGCGATCAACGTCCCGATCTGCCGCTGGGTCGCGGCCGGTGCGCTGGCCAGCTTCGGCCCACCCTTCAGCACCTGCGGCGACGTCCCTTCGAGCACGATGTACTCCAACGCGATCTGGTCGGAGAACCAGGCCGACACCGAGGTGGTGTCGACTTGTTCATTGAGCAGCATCGCGCCTTGCCAGGGCCGTAGCCCGGTGGGTGGCACGAACTCGGTGGTGGCCATCGCCTCGAGGTCGGCGTCGGCGACGAGACGGGTGGGAGTGCCGGGCGCGGCGAAGGCCGCGTCGGCTGCGCCAATGCCACCCACCTCGTTACGGCCGAGGCGCTTGGCCAGGCGGTAGCCACCGAGGCCGACCACGGCCCCGATCCCCAAGGTGGCGAGCGTGAGCGGCAGTCGGCTGTCGTTGCGACGAGGGGGGATGGGCGGGATCGGCACATCGGCGGGTTCGCCGAGCGCCACGATCGTGCCGCCGACGGTGATGCCGTCGAACTGATGCAGTGGCTCGAACACCACCCGATACACATCGCCGTCGCGCGTGAGTGAGCAGCCACCGACCGCGCCGTACCTGCCAACGTTGCACGTGGGATCCGTCAGTTCGAAACCGGCCAACACCACCTCGAAACGGCCCGTCTCCAACGAGTCGTCGGTGCCAATGATGTCGAGCGCAAGCGTGCCTGCGCTGAGTCGCGCCGCCGGCAGGGTGTAGCGCACGACGTAGCGATGCTGGCCGTCAATGGTCGTGTCGGGGTCGCCGATGCGTATGCGGGTCCGGCCCGTCAGCTCGGTCACCGAGAACTGATCCGGCGCGTCGGGTGACGCGGCCTCCACCGCGGTGGGGACACCGAAGTCGTTGGGGATGGTGCGCTCGTAGCCGTGTTTGTCGTGGGTACCGAAGTCCTGATCGACGACTTCCCGGATGCGCACACCATCTGTGCCGTCGGGCGTCACCAGCACCTGCTTGGCGTCGAAACGCTCCGCGTGTGTGCCAGCACCGATTGCACCCGTGACGGCCAGCACTGGGGTGACCAGCACGGTCGCCCCCACCAGCGCGTGCCGCCATCTACGAACAGGATTGAGCATGCCCGCACGGTATCCGAACCGCCCAGGTCGGGCCGGCCAAAGTTTCCCTAACGATCGTTCAATCACGCGTGATATGTTGAACGTTCGTTTAGTAGTCGAAATGAGAGCCAAAATGATCGAGCGCACCGAGGAACACGACGCGTTCCGCGCCGTCGTCCGCGACTTCGCCCGTCGCGAGTTGCTGCCCCACGTCGATCGCTGGGAGGCCGCCGCTGAACTGCCGATGGAGGCCGTCACCAAGATGGCCGACCTCGGCCTGTTCGGCATCGCCTTCCCTGAGGAGTTGGGTGGCGGCGGCGGTGACTTCACCTCGCTGTGCATCGCGATCGAGGAGATCGGTCAGGTCAACCAGAGTCTCGGGATCACGTTGTCCGCCGGTGTCGGCCTGGGCGCCAACCCGATCCACTCGTTCGGCACGCCAGATCAACAAACAGAGTGGCTGCCCGACCTCATCGCCGGTCGACGCCTCGGTGCGTTCGGCCTCACCGAACCCGATGCCGGCAGCGATGCCGGGGGCACCCGCACCAAAGCCGTCCTCGACGAGGCCACCGGCGAATGGGTGATCAACGGCAGCAAGGCGTTCCTCACCAACAGCGGCACGCCGATCACGTCCATCGTCACGGTCACCGCGCTCACCGGCCCCGGCGAGATCAGCTCGTTCGTCGTTCCCAATGGCACCCCCGGCCTGATCATCGAACCGGCCTACAACAAGCTCGGGTGGCACGCCAGCGACACACATGGCATCACGCTCGCCGACTGCCGTGTGCCTGCCGCCAACATGCTCGGTGCGCGCGGCACGGGCTTCCGCAACTTCCTGAAGATCCTCGACGACGGTCGCATCGCGATCAGCGCCCTCGCCCTCGGCAGCGCGCAGGCCTGCCTCGACATGAGCATCGAGTACGCCAAGGAGCGTCAGGCGTTCGGCGGCCCGATCGGCCGTTTCCAGGGTCTGGCGTTCCAGATCGCCGACCTCGCCGTCGCCGTGCAGAACAGCCGCAACCTCACCTACGGCGCGGCCAGGTTGAAGGACCAGGGCAGGCCGTTCAAGCAAGAAGCCGCGATGGCCAAGCTGTACAGCACCGAGACGGCAATGACCGCCGCCCGCGTGGCCACCCAGGTGCTCGGCGGGTCGGGGTTCATCGAAGGCCCAGCCGCCCGCTTCTACCGCGACGCGAAGATCCTCGAAGTCGGCGAAGGCACCAGCGAGATCCAGCGCCTCGTGATTTCGCGCGGCCTCGGGCTTCCGGTGGGATGATCGCACCATGAACGAGGGATTGGGATGAACGAACACGAAGACCTGGTGGTCCGCGAGGATCGCGCCCGCCTGGGCAACCTGCACGCACGAGGAGGCGCGGAGCGCGACAAGCTCGCTCGCCAGAACAAGTTGTTCGTGCGCGACCGGCTCGCGCTGTTGTTCGACGAGGGCACGTTCGTGGAGGACGGCCTGCTGGCCAACACGATGGCCGAGGATCTGCCCGCCGATGGCGTCGTCACCGGACAGGGCCGTGTTGACGGTCGCCCCGCACTCGTCGTCGCCAACGACCCGACGGTGAAGGCCGGTTCGTGGGGTGCGCGCACGGTGGAGAAGATCGTGCGCGTCACCGAATACGCACTGCGCCATGAACTGCCGATCTTCTGGTTCATCGACTCGGCGGGCGCGCGCATCACCGACCAGGTCGATCTGTTCCCCGGTCGCCGCGGCGCCGGACGGATCTTCGCCAACCAGGTGAAGCTGTCGGGCAAGGTGCCCCAGATCTGCTGTCTGTTCGGCCCGTCGGCCGCAGGTGGCGCCTACATCCCCGCCTTTTGCGACGTGGTGATCATGGTCGAGGGCAACGCTTCGATGTACCTCGGCTCGCCGCGCATGGCCGAAGAGGTCATCGGCGAGCAGGTGACGCTGGAAGAGATGGGCGGTGCGCGCATGCACGCCAGCGTCTCGGGCTGCGGCGACAACCTCGCCGTCGACGACCCGCACGCCATCGCGCAGGCCAAGCACCTGTTCAGCTACCTGCCCGACCGCTGGCGCGACCGCCCCGAGCAGGTGCAGCCCGAGCCACCCGTGCGCGAACTCACCCGCAAGGAACTGCCTGCGCTGGAGACCGCTGGCTACGACATGCGCAAGGTCATCGAGTGCCTCGTCGACGGCGACAGCTTCTTCGAGCTGAAGCCGCTGTTCGCACCCGAGCTCACCACCGGCTTCGGCCGCCTCGATGGCCACGTTGTGGGCATCGTCGCCAACAACCCGATGCACAAGGGCGGTGTGCTGTTCGGCGATTCGGCCGACAAGGCCGCCCGCTTCGTGTGGATGTGCGACGCCTACACCATCCCGCTCGTGTTCCTCGCCGACGTTCCCGGGTTCATGATCGGCAGCCAGGTCGAGCGTCAGGGCATCATCCGCCATGGGGCCAAAATGATCACCGCCGTCACCGAAGCCACGGTGCCCAAGATCAGCGTCATTGTGCGCAAGGCCTACGGTGCCGGTCTGTACGCGATGTGCGGTCCCGCGTTCGACCCGATCGCCGTCATTGCCCTGCCCACGGCGAAGATCGCGGTGATGGGCCCAGAGCCCGCCGTGAACGCGGTGTACGCGAACAAGATCCAGGCCATCGCCGATCTCGACGAACGCGCCGCCTATGTGACGCAGTTGCGTGACGCGTACGAGGTCGATGTGGATCTGTACCGCCTGGCCAGCGAACTGGTCATCGACTCGGTGGTCCCGTTCGAGGCACTGCGCGCCGAGCTGATCAACCGCTTCGCACTCGCCGACCCCACCGACCGCCACGCCGTCGAGAAGCGCCACGCCATCTACATGGGTTGATCCACGGTGCCAGACTGACGCGATGAGTGACTCGGTGTTGCCTGTCGTCCTGGTGCACGGTGCCTGGCATGGTGCCTGGTGTTGGAGCGCGTTGCAGGCCGAACTCGACCAGCTGGGCGTGCCGTCGTACGCGATCGATCTCCCGGGACACGGTCTGTCGCCGTTGCCGCCGGGAGACCTACACGGTGACGCAGCCTGCGTGGCTGAGGCGATCGACCGCCTGGGCACTGACGTGGTGTTGGTCGGCCACAGCTACGGCGGCGCGGTGATCGGTGAGGCCGCGCTGCACACCAACCACGTGCGCCACCTCGTGTACATCTCGGCGTTCGTACTCGACGAGGGCGAGTCCGTGGTGAAGATCGGCGTGCTGAACGGCGTGCCGGAAGAGCCGCTGACGTTGTTGGGTGCGGCCCGCAGTCGCAGCGATCACGGCACGCTCGTACTCGACCCACAGGCTGCGATCCCGGCGATCTACGGCGACGCAGCACCGGCAGTCGCCCAGGCCGCGGTGGCGCGATTGAACGAGCAGCCGATCGCCACATTCGTGCAGCCGGCCACGGGCGCCGGCTGGAAGAAGGTGCCCAGCACGTTCGTGCGCTGCCTGCGCGACCGGGCGATTGCGATCAACCACCAAGACCTGTTGGCCGCTCGCTGCGGCCACGTGCTCACGCTCGATGCCGACCATTCGCCGCTGATCACCAAGGTGCCGCAGACTGCCGCAATCCTCGCCCGTCTCGCTCGGCAGCAACCGTAGGCTCACCCTCAGTTCACACAACTACGAAAGAGGAGACACACATGGCGAACGAATGGGGCCCCCTCGCAGGTCTGATCGGTGAGTGGGAAGGGACGGGCGGTCTCGACACTGCCTACTCGCACTCCCAGGGCAAGGTGCTCGGCACGCCCTACAAGGAGAAGGTCACGCTCAAGCCGTTCGGTCCGGTCGACAACGGCCGCCAGCACCTCTACGGCCTCGACTACAAGACCGCGATGTGGCGCGAGAGCGAAGACAACCCGTTCCACACCGAGGTCGGCTACTGGCTGTGGGACAGCGCCACCGGTGAAGTGTTGCGTGGCTTTGTGGTGCCCCGCGGCATCACCGTGCTCGCCGGCGGCGTGGCCTCGGCCGACGCCACCAGCTTCACGATGAAGGCTGCCATCGACGACCCGCAGTACAAGATCGCCGAGAACCAGTACCTCACGGCCAACGCCAGCAGCGTCAGCTACGAGGTCACCATCACCATCGGTGACGGCAACTGGAGCTACGCCGAGACCACCGGGCTGAAGATGAAGGAGTTCGGCGAGACGTTCGCGCACACCGACGCGAACACGCTGCACCGCGTCGGCTGACGCAGCTCATCCTGTTCCTGCCCGCGGTCATCCCTTCTTGGATGACCGCGGGTAATCGGCTGAGGCAAACAGTGGCGATGAAATCAGGTAGTCGGCCGTCGCCCGGTTACACGCCGTCGGCGTGTTGTAGACCACGGCGATCCGCAACAACGCGCGGACATCGGGGTCATGGGGCTGTGGCTCCAACGGATCCCAGAAGAACACGAGCAGGTCGATATCCCCTTCGGTGATGAGCGCGCCGAGTTGCATGTCGCCGCCGAGCGGGCCGCTGTGCAATCGCTTCACATCGAGGCCGACCTTCTCCTGCAGCAGGAGACCGGTGGTGCCGGTGGCCACCAGATCGTGACGTACGAGCGTGCCGCGGTTGAACTCGGCCCACTCGATCAGGTCGGCTTTCTTGTGGTCGTGGGCCACCAATG
This sequence comes from uncultured Acidimicrobiaceae bacterium, assembly GCA_903919215.1. GTDB lineage: Bacteria > Actinomycetota > Acidimicrobiia > Acidimicrobiales > Ilumatobacteraceae > UBA668. Next base: position 1,453 of record CAIXHI010000118.1, on the reverse strand, counting down.
CGATCCGGTGACGGCTCCGTCGGGTCGTGGTCATCGCACACCTCCAGCTCGTTGTAACTGAACGGTAGGTGGTGTCAGGCCACATGGCGGTGAACGCAACATGACCACCGGCGAAACCTTGCGCGTGCTCGTCACCATTGCCGCGCTCGCAGCAGTGCCCGTTGGCACACTGATGGACTATGGACACCCAGACCGTCGACCACTTCCGCCGTCACGGCTGGGTGTTGACGAGCCCGTTCGCGGCCCCAGTGGTGGAGCGACTGCGGACATGGGTGGACGAAGTGCAGCACTGGCCCGACGAGGGTGAATGGCTGCACTATCGAGAGTTGACCGACCTCGGCCCACGGCTGTGCCGCAGCGAGAACTTCGTCCCCTTCCACGCACCGCTGCGCACGATGCTCACCAGCGGTGTGCTGCTCGAGACCGCCGGGGCGCTCCTCGGTGAGCCGGCTGTGCTCTACAAGGAGAAGATCAACTACAAGCTCGCGGGCGGCGCAGGCTATTCGCCGCACCAGGACGCACCCGCCTACCGCTTCGTCGACACCCACGTGTCGTGCATGATTGCGATCGACGACTCGCTGCGCGAGAACGGCTGCCTGGAAGTGGTCGCTGACTGCTTCGCCGACGTGCTGCCGATGAACGAGCGTGGTTGCATCGCAGACGCCGTCGTCGCCACGCTGAACTGGACACCTGTGGAAGTGCGCGCCGGTCAGGTGCTGTGGTTCCACAGCCGCACCCCGCATCGCAGTGGACCGAACCACACGACCCGCGACCGACGGGCCGTCTACCCGACATACAACGCGGCCGCCGAAGGCGACCTGCGTGCCGCGTACTACGCGCAGAAGTTGCGTGAGTTCCGCCACACCCCCCACACCACCGGCACTGTCCAGGTGAGCTTGATCAACGACTTCGAAGGAAGACCCGTATGAACCAGAGGACCAAGTTTCCGCAGTTCGTCGACGTCGACGAGATTGTCGACCTCTACCACCATTGGGGTGGCGAGTACTACAGCGAGGACGTCACTCAGACGGTGCACGCCGTGCAGGCAGCCGAGTTGGCGATTGCCGCTGGGGCCAGCGACGAGTTGGTCGCAGCCGCGTTACTCCACGATGTCGGCCACCTCGTCGACCTCGCTGAGAACGGGCCGCGACCGGAAGCATTCGACACCGACCTGCGCCATGAGGCCGTCGGGGTGCGCATGCTGGCACTGCTCTTCCCTGTGTTGGTCACCGCCCCGATCGCCCTCCATGTGGATGCCAAACGCTGGCGCTGCGCCGTTGATGCCGGCTACCTGATGACGCTGAGCGACGCATCGATGCGCAGCCTGGTGCTACAAGGCGGCCGGATGACCCGCGAAGAACAAGCTCGCTTCGAGGCGCACCCGCAGTTCCGCGCTGCGGTACAGCTACGCGAGTGGGACGACAGTGCCAAGGTCGTGGGTCGCAACGACCCG
>CAIXHI010000117.1 GCA_903919215.1 uncultured Acidimicrobiaceae bacterium | reverse complement strand
CGCCCCAAAGTCCAGCACATGAGCACGGGCGCAGTACTGATCGCCTACACGACCGGTTTACACACCGTGTCGGGGTGTGCCAACATCTGCACACTCACACGCCGGGGGGCGGCGCGGAGACAGGGGGTGTGCGATGAAGGCATGGGTCGACGCGGACAAGTGTCAGGGGCACACGTTGTGTGCAATGGCAGCTGGTGAGTTCTTCACCCTCAGCGACGAGGACGGCCACGCCACCGCTCGCAGCCACGACGTGCCATCGGAGCTGGAGGCCAAAGTGCGCCTGGCCGCCGGTGGTTGCCCCGAACAAGCCATCGTCATCGAAGCCTGAGGAGCACGCCATGACCGACACCGTTCCCAACCGCGCCGAAGTGCACTTCGACCGCCACACTCCCGAGTACCGCGTGCAGTTCGAGGCCATCACCACTGAACTGCAGCAGAAGTGCCCCGTCGCCTGGACCGAGACCTACGGAGGCCACTGGGTGATCAGCGATCACCAGTCGGTGTTCGAACTGGCCCGCGACCCGCACCTGTTGTCCAGCGACCACGACCCGCACAACGAGCGCAAGGGCTACCTGGGCATCAGCATCCCCGCGATCAGCCCCACCCAGGGGGGCATCCTGGAGATGGACCCACCCGACCAGAAGGATTACCGGTCGCTGATGAACCCCTACCTGTCGCCCGCCGCGGTTGCCCGCTGGGCACCGATGGTGGAGGACATCACGCGGGCCTGTCTGGACGAGACGATCGAGAGCGGCAGCATCGACTTCGTCGACGACCTGGCCAACATCGTTCCCGCGATCATGACGATGGCACTGATGGGCCTTCCATTGGCCGACTGGGTCATCTACTGCGAGCCGGCCCACGCCGCCATCTACACCGCACCGGATTCGCCCGACGTGCCCCGGGTGATGGAGGCGTACTTCGCGATGGCGATCAAGCTGCAGGAGGAGCTGGAGAACGCGCGTCAGCGGCCGCGGCCGGGCCTGGTGCACGCGCTGGTGAATGCCAAGATCGCCGGCGAGACACCGACCGACGAGTTCCTCGGCGGAATGCTCGGCCTGCTGATCGGTGGCGGATTCGACACCACCACCTCGCTGACCGCCAAGTCACTCGACTGGCTGTCGAACAATCCCGGTGAGCGGGCGCGTCTGGCCGCCGATCTCCCCGGTCTGATCAACTCCGCCACCGAGGAGTTCCTGCGCTTCTTCACCCCGGCGCCGGGCGACGGCCGCACCGTCACCACCGACTGTGTGTACGCCGGCCAGCAGCTGAAGGAAGGCGACCGCCTGTGGCTGTCGTGGGCGATGGCCAACCGCGACCCCGAGGTGTTCCCCGACCCGAACACCATCCACCTCGACCGCACGAACAACCGCCACAGTGCGTTCGGCCTTGGCGTCCACCGCTGCATCGGCTCGAACGTCGCCCGCTCGATCTACAAGACGATGCTCACCCAGGTGCTCGACCGCATGCCCGACTTCGTGTGCGACTCCGACAGCGCGGTGCACTACGACACGGTCGGGGTGATCAACGGGATGAAGCACCTGTCGGCCACGTTCACTCCCGGGAAGCGTCTGGGCGGCAACCTTGCCGACACGATCGCCAAGTGGCAGCACAAGTGCGACACCGAAGGCCTGGCAGAGCCGATCGCCCGCACCGAGGGCTGACCGTCGGCCGACCGTCGGCCGACGAGAAGTCAGCTGAGGCCGCGCTGCGCCAGCCACTTCGGCAGGGCGTGTGTGTGTACGTGTTCGGCAACAGCCGGTGCGCGTTCGAGCAAGAAACGGCCCAACGATTCGGACATGTTCAGCGCGCCCGGTGTGCTGTCGAACACGATCAGGTGATCGGTGCCGGTGGCCGTGCGTGCGGCGGCGACCGCGGCGGGCAGGTCGGGCATGATGTGCGCCCGATCGCCGAGCCACGGTGAGGCCGGATCGTCGATCAGCCAGTTCGCCGCTTCACCCTCCACGAGGTAGGTGGGTAGGCGGCGGGTCATCATCGTGTACGGCACACCGCCGGCCATGTAGTTCATGATCTGCGCCTTGATGGCCGGGTTGAACTCCATCGTCAACCCGGGCGTCTCGGGCAGGCGCGAGGCAAACCCCTTCAGCAGTGCGAGGTTGTCGAGGTCGAGGAAGTCGACCTGGCCGTACATCAGACAGTCGAACGCGATGCCGCCGCCATAGGCGTACATGTGACAGCCGTGGCCGTCGAACACCACGTTGGCGTCCTTGATCTCACCCATCAATCGCATCAACGTGCCGTAGTGACGCAGCACGCCGCGGGTGATGCGGGCGTTGACCGCATCGAGATCGAGATCGGCGTCGACGCCGATCACTCCCTCGGGGGTGGTGTCGAGCACGATCGTGCCCGCGTAACGCTGCTGCACGTAGTCGCTGTCGAACACTGCGCGCGCGACGAGTTGGCCGGTACGTGGCCCCCACCCGAAGTGGTAGGCGCTGCGCGTCTCCAAACGGGTGTAGGCCATGCCGAACGGCTTGTGCAGTCGGTCGATCATCCGGTGCAAGTAGCCCTCGCGCATCTCGGCCACGTGCGTGTGCACGAAGTGATCGGCGCTGAACAGATCGCGGGTCAGCCAGAACGGCCCGACCTTGGTGTCGATCTGCACGCCGCGGCCGATCTGCGGGCATTCCTCCGCATCGCCGAAGCGGTTGCGCAGGTCGTAGATCCGCATCCAGTCGGGGTTCTCGATGTGGCCCATCGACTCGGCGATACGCAAACGCACGGTGCACTGCCGGGTGGCGACCAAGTAGCGCTGGGTCTCTTCCAGCATCACCAGATAGGCCTCGCCGCAGAGGAAGAAGCCGTGCGGGTTGGCGATCAGATTCACGGTGCTGCCGGGCTGAATGCGCGACCAGTCCGACGCCTGCAACTTGGCGATCGTCTCGCGCCGTACGACGCTGACATCGGTGGGGCCCAACGCCGGATCGGAGGCCCAGATCGGTGTCGGCAGCGAGGGGTCGATCGCGCGCACCGGCAACGACACCATGCCCGGCAGATCGGCCGCACGCATGCGCACCACCGAGGCCGGGTCGCGGCCGGTCCAGGTGCGCATCAACGCCGGTGGAGTTGCGGGGGCCTGCAGCGCGCTCATGACTCGAACTCGCTGAAGTCACCCTGCAACACGCGTAGGTCGCTGGCCAGCGGGAACTGCGCGTACTGCTGCAACAACTCGTCGGGTGCGGTGCCATCGTCGCCCACCATGTCGACTGCGCGTGCAGCGATGCCGTACCACTGGAAACCACGCGGCGGGTTGCGCGGCAGGTCGCCGTGGCCGGCAGCGGCGAGCAGCGCGATGATCGGCTGATGGCACAGCTCGGTGCACCCGGTGCGTGCCCCGGTGGCCAGCGAGATCGCCTCGGGGGTGTGCGCGCCGTTCAACACTGCCGCGGCCAACTCCTCGCCGGTGGTCTCGGCACACATACACACCATCCCCCGGCCAGGGATACCGGCCTTGCGGCACAACGCCTTCACCTCTGCCGCATCTGCGGTCGACACATCGGTGCCCACCGTGAACGGCTCGTCCAGACGATGCATCACGATCGCTTCCTCGGGGCACACCTCCAGGCAGTTCTGCGCGTTGTAGCAACTGGACTCGAACATCTCGGCGATGCGCCGATGGGTGCCGGCCTCACCGGGCCGGCGGTCGCGCAACGTGATCGCCACGGTCGGGCACACGTACACGCAGAGCGCGCACCCGGTGCACTTGTCGGCCAGGATCTCGGCCACCATACGGACGACCTTCGCCATCAGTGATGCCCTCCGTGGTGGTGAGTTGGGCCGCGATCGAGCCACAGCGCGCGGATCGGTGCGGCCACCGCCTCGGCGATCTGCGCCGGCGCGCTGCGCAGTTGCAACGAATGCAACAGCGCGGGCAGCGCGGCCTGCACCTCACGGGTCGGCCCCGGTAGCGCAACGACGACGACATCGCCCAGCAGACCGGCACCGACGCGCACGTGCGGCTTCACATGCCGACCGTGGCCGACCTCGTAGGTCGCGAGCACAGCAGTACAGAACGACGAGTCGGGCATGTTCGCCGCCAGCAGTTCGAACGCCTCGATCGTGCGGTCCTTGTCCTCCGCGCCAACTCCGCCGGTGGTGATCACAATGCCGTAGCCGTCCTCCGCCAGGCGTGCCACGCGGCCGGCGATCGAACGCTCGTCGTCACCGGCGACGCCGCCGAAGAAGATCTCGTAGTTCGCCGCGCCGAGGACCTCGGCGATCGCCTCGAAGTTCGTGTCGTGGATGCGGCCGTCATCCACCTCTGGGCCGGTGGACACCACCGCGACGCGTCGGGCGACGTAGGCGCGCAAGTTCGCGTCCAGCGTGCTCGCCGCGGCCAGCACACCTTCCACCTGTTCGGCCGGCGTGCCCAACACGCCCAATACCCCGCGACTGTGCAGCGCGGCGTCCTCGGCCAGCTGCACCCCGGGCACTTTCGCCACCGCACGCAGCAGGTCGTCGCCGCGACCAAGGATCGCTTCCAGCGGCACCCGCGGCGCCAACACGTCGAACACCACGTGGTCGTCGCGTACATCGGTGACGAACACCTCATGCGGTTCCAACGACAACGCCGCCGCCGCGGCCTTCGCCAGGTCGGGCAGGAACACGTCGACGAGCGCGACCCCCATGAGCCACAACTCGGTCTTGTCGAACAGGTCGAGATCAGGCACGAGCGTACGCCTCTCTTGTAGCCGCCAGCTTCGACGCGAGGGCGGCCGCCAACTCGCCGGTGGGGACGTGCGGGGCATTGACGACCACACGGTCGACATCGAGCGCGCGTTGCACCGCGGCATCTTCTGCTGTGCGCGGTGCATCGACCGTGATCTCGATGGCGCGCGGGTCGCGCCCCGCAGCTTCGGCAGCTTCGCGCACGATGCCCACCAACTTCGTCAGCGCTTCGCCTTGGCATGACAGCGGAAAGAAGCCATCGGCCAGACGGCCAGCGCGACGAGCTGCGGCCGTGGTGTGGCCGCCGATGACCAGTGGGATGCGGCGCGCCGGCTTCGGCTCGACCCACACCGGGGCGAAGTCGATGTGCGTGCCGTGGAACTCGAGCGGGCCAGGTTCACCGGCGAGGCGCAACACCTGCATGCATTCCTCCATACGCGGCCCACGTCCGTCGAAGTCCGAGGCCAGTGCAGCGAACTCCTCCTGCAGCCAGCCGGCACCAAGGCCCAACAGCAAGCGACCACCGGTGAGTCGATCGAGCGTCGCGGCCTGCTTGGCCACCACCAGTGGGTGCTGTTGCGGCAACACCAACACACCGGTCGCCAACAGGATCGTGGACGTCTGCGCGCCTGCCCAGGCCAACCACACCAGGGGGTCGGGGATCGCCACCGCCGTGCCACCCGGCACTGTGCCACTGGCCGAGTACGGGTACTCGGACGCGTGCTCGACGGGCATCACCACGTGCTGCACGGCCCACAACGAGTCGTACCCGGCGCGCTCGGCGGCGACGGCCAGCGTCGCAGCATGCTCCGGTTCGGCGGCGGCCGCGCCGTTGGCGAACATCACACCGACGTTGATCAACGCTCGTCCTCCTGTGGGTGTGGGCATGGTGCGACGCTACCGATCGAGGGTCGCAGTGGGCGATCGACGGTGTTCACTCGACGACCTCGAGGCGCAGGTCCCAGAGCGGCGCATCCAGGATCGAACGGCCGATGTCGACGATGTCGGCGCCCGCATCGCGGGCACCTGGCAGCGTGGTGGCCGTCACCCCGCCGCCGAATGCCAACCGCACCGACCCGCGCACACCGTCGGCCGTCAGCGCGTCGTGTACGGCGGCCAGATCGGCCAGCGAGCCGGTGTCGACCATCACGATTCCGCAGCCGGCAGCCACTGCGGCGCGAGCCTCGATGACGCCGTCCACCTGCACCGCCGCCGGGCCGTGACCGAGCGCGACACCGCGCTGCACTGCCGGGGCGACGCCGCCCAGCAGGCGCACGATGTTCTTGTCGATGTAGACGAACTCGCCTTCCACCAGGCGATGGGTGACCCCGGCGACATCGAGCGCAGCGCGCAGTACGGGCTTCATCGCTGCCGGCCACTTCTTCCACGCGCCGCACGCGATGTCCAACCCGATGGGGGCGGCGTCGCACAACTCGATGGCGCGACGAGCCAGTCCACCAGCGACGCCCAAGACGCCCAGCACATGGTCGCCGGCGACGGCGATCTCCCACGCGCCGCCCGTAACTTCCACGAGCGCATCACCCGCTTCGACGCGTTCGCCTTCGGAGCGAAGCAGTCGCCACTCCCCGGCCGACTCCGTCAGTTCGGTGGCGTTGACGAGTGATGAGCCAGCCACCACGCCGGGTTCGGTGGCGACCACCAGTGCCCGATGCTGACCCGGCACCGAGCCGACGAGTTCGAGAGTGATGCGGCGGATCACCATCAGGCTGTCGCCAACGAATCGCTCGCGACGGGGGCATAGACAGCACAGACGTCAGCGAGGCAGCACGACGGCAGCAGACCATGGGGTGTCCGGCCGGCCGCAAGCGCGAACCTGACCGTTGTCGCCGACACATCGGGGACGTCGATGTCGAGGACCTCGACCCCGGCGATTCCGCCGCCGTCGTCGTGGCTGCGCGGCACCACCCACAGCCGAGCGGGTTGCAGTCGCTGAACACCGTTCCACCGCTGGAGGTGCCGGGCGCTGTCGGCGCCGAACAGGACGTGTAGCTCGTGATCCAGCAGCGCCAGTTGGCTGACCACGGTTGCAAGATCACCGTCGATGCCGAGTTCGGTGATCTCCTGCATGCGCGGTTCGCTGGCCAGGGCGTGCTGTACGAGGTGACGACGATCGGCGAGCGAGGCGACCGGTGCCACGCGATGGCGGTGCCCGGGTTCGATGACGAACAGTGCGATGGCGTCGAGGACGCGAGCGGCCTCACGGGCGAGCGCCAGATGACCGATGTGGATCGGGTCGAACGTGCCGCCCAGGAGCACGAACCTGCTCACGCGAGTCCGCGCTGCGCCAGCCACTTGGGCAACAACTCGGTCTGCACCATGCGGTCGACCGCAGGTGCCTTCTCGCGCAACAGCGCCGCCATCGGCTCGTTGCACGTGATGTGCCCGTAGCTGCCGTCGAACACCATCAGCTTGTCGGTCTTGCCACGTTCGAGCGCCTGCTCGATGCCCTGCTCGACCGTGTCGACGACAGTGGCGCGGTCCATCAACAGCGGATTCGTCGGGTCGTCGCGCCAGAGCTTCCCCTGCTCGTCGCCGACGATGTACATCGGGCTGGTGAACGGCATCGTCACATAGGGGATACCTGCGCCGACCCACGCCTGGTTGACGACGATGCCGCGCAGGGCCTTGTTGCGCGTGAAGTTCACTGACGCGCCGGGCACTTGCATGAACCCGGCCACCACCGGGATATCGAGGTCGAACGAATCGTGGTGGTTGGTCAGCAGCACACCGAAGATCACTCCACCGGCGTGCAGGTAGTAGCCCCACCGGCCGCCGTCCCACACCGCAACGCAGTCCTCAATCTCGGCGAACAGCCGCTGCATGCGCCCGTACGTCGCGAGATGGCTGGCGGTGATCCGCCGATCGATCGCATACAGATCGTCGGTGGCGTCGATTTCGGTGACACCGGCAGGTGAGGTGCGCAGCACCGAACTGAACGTGTACTTGGACTGGACGAAGTCCGAGTCGAACAACGCGCGGGGAATGATGCTGCCGCTGCGGTTACCGAACATCGAGTGGTACACCGATCGCGTTTCGAAGCGGGCGTACGACATACAGAACGACTTGAACGACTTGTACAGCAGCCGGTTGAAGTACATCTCGCGCGGATCGTCGTAATAGGCGTGGATGAAGTGATCGGCGTCGAACGCGCGGTTGACCAACCACATCGGCCCGATTGCCGTCTCCACTTCGACACCACGGTCGAATGGTCCGAGACCCTTCACCTTGCCCTCGAACGCCTCGGCGAAACCGAAGTGATCGCGCACCTCTTCCGCCTCTTTGAAGCCGCGGTAGATCGCGAGGCGCAGTCGCACGTCGCGGCACCCGGTGCGCTCGACGACCACCTCGCGGAGTGTCTTCACCATCTCCGCGTAGGGCAGCCCGCCCATCAGCCCGAAGCCGTGCTCGGACGCAAGGATGTTCACACTGTCGCCGGCGCCGATTTTCGACATGTCGACATCGGCGAGTGCCGCTCGAGTCGCTGCGCGCACGCGGTCGAGATCGGCCGGATCACCCTGCGTCAACGGCTCAGCGAAGCTCGGGAACAGCTCGCGCACAGAGACCGACGTCATCGAGGGCATGGTGGCCACATGCGGGCGCAGCGCGGGTCCGTACTCGGACGGCATGAACGCTGGCGGCATGAGTGCGGATGTATGCGAGCTCATCGCGGGGCCTCCGAGTGGGTGAGCGGGCCGAACTGGTGTGTGGGATCGAAGACGGCGCGATCCTCGTCGATGAACGCATCCGGATACTTCGCTCGCGCCTCGTCCGACACATCCCACAACGCCAACGTGCTGGGATACCAACGGTGGCCACGCGGGGCGGTCATGTCGCAGCCCGCTGCCGCCAGCAAGCGCAACGCTGGGGCGACACAGTAGATACCGCAGCCAGAGCGCATCCCCGTCATGGCCGACACCTCGTCAAGGTTGGACGCGCCCTTCACCACCGCTCCGGCGATCTCCGCGGCCGATGTCAGCGTGCATACGCACACCGAGATATTGGCGTCGATCCCGGCCGCCAGCAGCAGAGCCGTCACCTTCTCCTGATCGACCTCATCGGGCCGCACGGTGCGCGTGATCGGCTCGGCACGTTCGGTCATCCACATGATGTCCTCGGGGCAGCGATCGACACAACGGCCGCACCCGATGCACAACGGATCGTCGAT
>CAIXHI010000116.1 GCA_903919215.1 uncultured Acidimicrobiaceae bacterium | reverse complement strand
CGACACGTACGGTGTGAAGCTCAACAACACCACGCTCACGCTTCCCGCCGCCCAGGTGGGCTTGGGCGAGACGAACTCGTGGTCGATCAAGGACGACATCTTCAAGGACACGTCCTGCGCGGGCAAGACCCCGACGCTGAAGGTCCGCGTGTGGAACGACTACACGTCCGGTGCGTTCTACGACAACGTCACCGACTTCACCAACCTGCGGATCATCCGTAACGGCATGATCTTCGCGGTGGCGATCGTCCCCAACGACTTCGAGATCCCGCGTCCGGCCTCGTCCTGCGACCTCGAAGGCTTTGGCGCCATCGGCTCCGGCGACCTCTGCAAGTCGGGTGCGACCGACACCACGGTCCCCAGCGACACCACCGTCACCGGCGACACGACGGTCACTACCACTCCCGACACCAGCGTCACCCCCACGACCTGATGCGTGCGGTCGTGCTCGTCGGCGGGTTCGGCACCCGCTTGCGTCCACTCACGTCCAGTGTGCCCAAGCCGATGCTGCCGGTCGGCCACGTGTCGATCATCGAACGATTGATCACCAACCTCGCGCGCAGCGGCGTCACCGAGGTCACCCTTGCGCTCGGTTTCAAGCCCGAGCCATTCGTCGAGGCGTTTCCCGATGGCACATGCGCCGGTGTGAGGCTGAAGTACGCGGTCGAGCCCGAACCACTCGACACGGCGGGCGCGATTCGCTTCGCTGCCGAGTTCGCCGGCATCGACGACACGTTCGTCGTCGCCAACGGTGATGTGCTCACCGACCTCAACGTCGCTGACCTCGTGGCCTACCACCGGTCAGTCGGCGCCGAAGCCACCATCGCCCTGATCGGCGTTCCCGACCCGTCAGCATTCGGAGTGGTTGCGCTCGACGCCGACGGCCGCGTCGAGCGTTTCGTGGAGAAGCCCGTGCCGGGCACCGCACCGAGCAATCTGATCAACGCCGGTACGTATGTGCTCGAACCGTCGGTGCTCGCCCGTATCCCCGCTGGGCAGAAGGTCTCGATCGAGCGGGCGACGTTCCCGGCACTCGTCGCCGATGGGCGCCTGTATGCCATGGCAACCGACGACTACTGGCTCGACGCCGGCCGCCCGGAGTTGTTCCTGCAGGCCAACCTCGACCTGTTGGCGGGTCTGCGCCGGCACGACCATTGCACACCAGTGCATCCCGATGCTCGGGTGGCCACCGACGCCGTGCTCGACCAGGTCATCATCGGCCCCGGCGCTGCGGTGCACGCTGCGGCGCACATCACCCGTTCTGTGCTGCTCCCCGGCGCCGTCGTCGAGGCGGGTGCCGTGGTGACAGACTCCGTGGTCATGGGTCTGGTCGGTGCAGGAGCCGTGGTGAGCGACAGCGTGCTGGGGGCCGACGGTTCCGTCGCGCCCGGTGAGCACGTCAGCGGCCAACGCCGCCCCGACCCCGACCAGACGTGAACGCGCTCGTGGTGGGCGGTGCCGGCTTCATCGGCTCGCACCTCACCGAACGGTTGCTGGCGGACGGCCACGTCGTCGACGTCGTCGACGACCTGTCGCTCGGCTCGCTCGCCAACCTGGCCGAGGCTCGCTCGATGGGTGGTGAACTCAAGATCCACACGCTCGATGCCGGTGCTGATGAATTTCAGGCACTGGTGGCGCTGCGCACTCCGGATGTGATCTACCACCTCGGCGTGCTGCCGCCAGGTGAGTCGGTGGAGAGTGGCGCGGCAGCAAGCCTGCGGTCGCTGATCTCGGTGCTGGAGGCAGCCCGAGCACTGGGCGGTGTGAAGGTCGTGGTGGCATTGTCGGCGGTCTCGATCTACGGCGACGTCCCCAGCAAGGATCTGCCGATCAAGGAGAACCAGACCTGGAAGCCGGTGGGTGTCCGTGGCGTGCTCGCCCGCTCGGTTGCAGAGTTGCTGGCGGTCTACCGCGAGGAGCACTCGGTGGAGTTCACTGCGTTGGCGTTGGCCAACGTGTACGGCGACCGCCAGCGTGCCGACGGGGGTGTGGTGGGGGCCTTCAGCCACGCGCTCGCTCAACGGGAGGCGCCAGTGCTGAACGGTGATGGCCGCCAGACTCGCGACTTCTTGTACATCGACGATGCGGTTGATGCGCTCGTGCGGGCTGCCACACGAGGTAGCGGTCTGGTGGTCAACGTGGGTACCGGAGTGGCGACTTCGGTCAGCGCTGTCTGGTGGCAGATGGCGGGTCCCGATGGGATCGCACCGCTCACGGTCCAGCGTGGCCGGAGCGATGTGTCGCGGTTCGCGTTGTCACCGACGCGTGCCCGTATCCAACTCGCCTGGGCACCCTGGACCGAGTTGAGCGTCGGTCTGCGGGCGCTGGGACGCGGGCCGCGCTAGACCGGCATTCCGGCGGCCGCCAGCGTGCGTCGG
>CAIXHI010000115.1 GCA_903919215.1 uncultured Acidimicrobiaceae bacterium | reverse complement strand
CGGACACCATGTGCTGCTCGTCGGGCCACCAGGGTCGGGCAAGACGATGCTCGCTCAGCGACTGGGCGGGCTGCTGCCCGAACTCTCGCGGGCCACCTCGCTGGAAGCCACGATGGTGCACTCGGCCGCCGGTGTGCGGTTGCCGGCCGGCGGTCTGGTGGTGCGGCCACCGTTCCGTGCACCGCACCACAGCAGCTCGATGGTGTCGCTCGTGGGTGGCGGTAGTACTTCGCTGCGACCCGGCGAAATCAGCCTTGCTCATGGCGGAGTTCTCTTTTTGGACGAGTTGGGGGAGTTCGCACCAGCCGTGCTCGACGGTCTGCGCCAGCCGCTGGAAGAGGGGGTCATCCGCTTGGCGCGAGCTCGCGCCTCGGCCAGCTTGCCGGCTCGTTTCCTGCTGATCGCCGCCACCAACCCGTGCCCGTGCGGTGGTGGGCAACCGGGGAACTGCGAGTGTGACGACGCGGCCCGGCTGCGGTATCTGCGTCGGCTGTCCGGTCCATTGCTCGACCGCTTCGACCTGCGTGTGGGTGTGGCCCGACCCGCGGTCGACGACCTGTTGGCTACCGGTGGCGGTGAGCCCACCGCCGTCGTCGCCGCGAGGGTGGCCGCGGCACGGCGTCGCAGTGTCGAGCGCATCGGTATGAGCACGGCATCCATCCCGCCATCGCTGCTCGACGAACTGGCGCCGCTGCACCCTGCGGCTCGCGTGCGTCTACGCGAGGAACTGGAGGCCGAACGGCTGACCGGACGCGGGTATCACCGCATCCGTCGCGTGGCACGCACACTGGCCGACTTGGCCAGCGCCGACGAGTTGGTGCTCGACGAGCACGTGGTGATGGCGTTGCAGATGCGAGTGCGACTGTCCGTCACCTCCCGGGTGCGTGCTGCATGAGCGCCGGACTGCTGCCGCCCGAGGCGTACGTTGCGGCGCTGGCGGGCTTCCGCAACATGAGCGTGAACCGCATGGGTGCCTTGTTGCGCCACCACACACCGGAGGAAGCGTGGGCGGTCGCGTGTGGCGTCACTCCGGCACGCGGCCCGATCGCACAGGTGCTGGCGCGCTCGGAGGTGCGCGCCGCGTGGCGACGGTGTACCGACGAACGTCCGCCAGAGCAGGTGTGGCAGCGTTGCCGCGAACTGGGGTTGCAGGTGGTGTGCCAGGGTGCTCCGTCGTACCCGGGGTGTCTGCTGCACGACCCGCTCCCGCCGCCGGTGCTCTTCGTGCGCGGCGACCTCGGGCTGTTGGCAGGTCGGCGCATCGCAGTGGTGGGTACCCGTAACGCCACCGGCGGGGGGCGACAGGCTGCGCGCGACATCGGGCATGGGCTGGGCGCGGCGGGGGTGCATGTGGTGTCGGGGTTGGCCCGCGGCATTGACGGCTGCGCGCACTACGGCACGCTGGCGGCCGAGGGGGAAGGGCGCCCGATCGGGGTGGTGGCGTCCGGCCTTGATGTCGTCTACCCGCGCGAGCACAGAGATCTCTGGAACGCAGTGGCCGACTGCGGGTTGCTGCTCACCGAATCACCCCCCGGCACACCGCCGGAGGCGTTTCGATTCCCGTTACGCAATCGCATCGTGGCGGCGCTGTCGGAGGCGGTTCTGGTGGTCGAGTCGCGTGAACGAGGTGGTTCGTTGCTCACTGCCGCTGACGCGATCGAACGCGATATCCCGGTGATGGCAGTGCCAGGTCCGGTGGGTCGACGTTCATCGGTCGGGGTCAACCGCCTGATCCAGGACGGAGCGATTCCCATCACCGGGCCCGACGATGTACTCATCCATCTGTCGTACCAACACGGGCGCTCGGCCGTGGTGCCGGCCGATCTGCGGGCCCGGCCCCGTGGCGACGATATTGCGATCTACCGCGAGCTGCAGCGCGAACCGCGCACCATCGATGGGGTGGCGTTCGCGCTGGGGCACGGACTCGTGGAGGTCGCGATGGGGTTGGCGCGGCTGGAGTCCGCGGGGTGGGTCGCTCAGGCCGATGGGTGGTTCGAATGTGTGGGTTCACCCCTATGAACCGGTTTTGCGAATACTCTGTGTGGCAATGTCCGGCCACCGTCCATCTCTCGCGCCTTCGCCTGCGCCGTCGGAGGTTCTGGTCGCGTGGCGTCTGGCTGCGTTCCTCTCATCGCTCACCAATAGCTCCGACCACACCGTCAGCGCGTACGGCAGCGACCTGCACGCCTTCGTCGACTGGGCGAACGAGCAGGGCGTCAGCGCGCCTGACGCCGTCGATCGCCTGGTGCTGCGGCGGTATGTGGCGGCGCTCACCACGAACGGGTTCGCCAAGCGCACCATCGCCCGCAAGGTCTCTGCGCTGCGCCGCTACTTCGCTCATCAGTGCCGCGCAGGTGCGCTGGCGACCGACCCGAGTGTGTCGTTGCGAGCGCCGGCGGGCGATGGGCGACTGCCCAGAGTGCTCGACCATGACGACATCTCGACGCTGCTCGACAGCGCCCCGACGGCCGATGAGCCCGAGTGGCGGCGCCTCCGCGACGACGCCGTGCTCGAGACCCTCTACGCCAGTGGCATGCGCGTCGCTGAACTCTGCGGTCTCGATGTCGCGTCGCTCGACCTCGCTGCTGGTGCGGCAACCGTATGGGGCAAGGGCTCCAAGCAACGGCGCGTTCCGCTGGGCAAGCCTGCGCTCGAATCACTGCGCGCCTGGTTGTCATTCCGTCACGATGTGGTGGCTGGCGACGCTGGCGACGCCTTGTTCGGCAACGAACGCGGAATGCGCCTCACGCCGCGCGACGTGCGGCGCATCATCGATCGCAGAT
>CAIXHI010000114.1 GCA_903919215.1 uncultured Acidimicrobiaceae bacterium | reverse complement strand
TCCACGCGCTGGGCATACGAGCACGCCAGCTCGCTGGGCTGTCGAGCCGACCGCATCGCCGTCGGTGGCGACTCCGCAGGTGGCAACCTCGCAGCGGTCGTCGCGCAGTTGGCGCCCGTGCCACTGGTGTACCAACTGCTGATCTACCCGGTCACCGACTGCACTCGATCACGTCCGAGCTACGACGAGAACTCCGCGGGATACTTCCTCACCAAGGACGGTATGGGCTGGTTCATCGACCATTACCTCGGCGGTCGCACTGAGCTGCACGACCCGCGGGTCTCGCCGTTGTTCGCGGCAGACCATGTGCTTGCAGCCACTCCCCCGGCGTTGGTGATCACTGCCGAGTACGACCCACTCCGTGATGAAGGTGTCGACTACGCGAACCGACTGAGCGCGAACGGTGTGGTCACGAGTCACGTGCACTTCCACGGCATGATCCACGGGTTCTTGTCATTTGCCGATTTCCTCGACGATGGCCGGGCAGCGATCGCTCTCGCCGGCGCATCGATGGCAGCAGCGCTCAACCGCTGACCCAGGATTCAACGCGTCGGTCGACGCGCTGCGGGAGGACGGCTCGGGGGCCGCTGTGGCGGGTTGCTGTGTGGCCGCGGGCGCTGCGGTTCCTTCCCCGCGGCGGCGGCACCACGCCGCTTGGCAGCGTTGGCCTTGAAGCCCCGCTTGGCCCGTTCGGTCAGCGACATCGGCAAGGGCTTGCCGGCCCGCACCGCACGGGAACCCAACAAGTAACTGGCACCGGCGAAGGCTCCGATCAGCCCCACCACCAGGAACCCGACCTCGCCCGGCAACGTGAAGAACACCGGCGGCAATCCGGCCAACACCCACGCCAATTGGAAGCGCGTTTCGAAGCGTGCGAATGCTCGACCCTGGTTCGCGTCCGGCGCATCGCGTTGGACAATCGAGTCGAACGCCAATCGTCCGATCGCACAACTGAAGTTGACGCCGAAGGCCAGCACGATGGCCGTGCCCAGGCCGCCGGTGGTGGCGGCCGCAATACCCATACCAGCGATCACGAAGAGCGCAATGGTGAGCATCATCTCCTCACGGATCAAACGCCGCAAGAGCGGAGCGCTGATGTTGCCGGACATCGAACCGAGCGTGCTGGCGCCTGCAGCAAGGCCGAACTGCACCAGGCCGTAATCCTCGTTCAGCCAGAAGAACAGGTGAAACGTGAGAAAGCCGACGGTGGCACGGATGAGCGCCATCGCTGCAGTCGCCAGCACGACACCCGCGGACCGGAGTTCGTTCCGTTCTTCCTGCTCCACCGGCTTGGCTGCCACCACGTCGCGAGGCAACTTGCGAGCTGCGATGGTTGCCGCGCCGAACAGGCCGGCGCCGACGAACAGCGCGAACGCAGGGCTGAACTTGCCGATACCGGCCAATGGTCCGATCGCGACGGCGCCGACAATGCCGGAGATCAGCCCGAGCTTGGAGTTCGCCTCCACCAGTTCCGCGTCGCTGCGCACCACACTCGGCACCAGCGCAGATTTCGACACGGCGTACGTCTTCTGCATCACCATCGCACCGAAGATCAGTGGGTACAGCAACAGGTCGCCGGTGTGGAACGCCATCACCACGTAGAGCAACGCGCGGGTCATCGACGTGATCTGCATCACCATCCGCCGTCCACCGGGGATGCGATCCACCGTCGGACCGATGGCCGGTGCCACCACAGCGAATGGCGCCACCGACACCAGCAGATACAGCAACACCTTGTCGCGTTGCGCGTCGGCCGGGAGGCTGAACAACACCGAGCCGGCGAGCGCGCCGTACATCGCCACATCGCCCATCGCCATCAGCGCATGCGTACGCGCCAGTTTGCGGAACGGTGACTGCCGGTGTACTGGTCGCCGTGGTTGCCGCGCCGGGGCGCGTGGGGCTGAGGAATGCCGCGCGCGCTCGGAAGTCACGTTCGCATCGTAGAGCCTTGTCAGCTCCCGACGCGGGTGTGCTGTCACGCCTTCTGGCGCTCGAACTTGTAGCCCAGGCCGCGGATGGTGGTGATGCGGGTGGGGTTCGCCGGATCGGGCTCAACCTTGGCCCGCAGGCGCTTCACGTGTACGTCGAGGGTCTTCGTGTCGCCCACGTAGTCGCCGCCCCAGATGCGATCGATCAGCATGTCGCGCGAGAGCACGCGGCCAGCGTTCACCAGCAGCAGGTGCAACAACTCGAACTCCTTCAGCGGCATCTGCACGTCGACGCCGCTGATGGCGACACGGTGTTCCTCGGGATCGAGGCTGACCTCGCCCACCACGATCGCGCCCTCGGACACAGGTGCCAACGCGTCGGTGCCCACACCCTGGCGACGCATGACTGCTCGCATGCGAGCTACGAGTTCGCGTATGCGGTACGGCTTGGTGACGTAGTCGTCCGCTCCGACCTCGAGGCCCACCACGGTGTCGATCTCGGCGCCCTTGGCCGTCACCATGATGATCGGCACCTGGCTGAACTTCCGTAGTTGCCGGCACACGTCGATGCCACTGATCTTGGGCAGCATCACGTCCAGCAGGACGACATCGGGGTTCACAGCGTCGAAGCGCTGCAAGGCTTCAACACCATCGACCGCCACTTCCACACGGAAACCTTCGCGGGTGAGGCCAATCGTCAGCGCCTCCACATAGCTGGCTTCGTCCTCCACCACCAACACCGTCGGGCGATTGGTCGTCGACATCTATGTCTCCTCATGTGTAGGAATCTTCAGTGTGAACGTCGAGCCTTCGCCCTCGCGGCTACGGACTGAGACTTCGCCGCCGTGGTTGTTGGCCACATGGCGAACGATGGCGAGTCCGAGGCCCGTGCCACCGGTCTCTCGGCTGCGAGCCCGGTCGACGCGGTAGAAGCGCTCGAAGACACGGTCGAGATCGCGGGCGGGAATGCCGACTCCGTCATCGCTGACTTCGATCTCCACCCAGCTGGCCGAGATGTTCGACGACACCTTCACCGTGCCACCCGGGTTGGTGTACTTGATGGCATTGTCGACCAGGTTGCTGATCGCCGAGACCAACTGCAACCGATCGCCGGTAACGGTCTGGCCATTCGTCGGTGCCACGTCGAGGCGCACGCCGGCGGTCTCGGCTGTGAAGCGATGACGAGCAGCGACTTCGCCCAACACTGCGGCGAGGCTGACCGTCTCGGGCTCGCCACGGCCGCCGAGTTCGATACGCGACAGTTCCAGCAGGTCGTCGATCGTGCGTGAGGCACGGTGTGCCTCCTCGACCATCTTCTCCGCCAGATGACGGTTGACCTCGGCATCGTCACTGTCAGCCAACGCTTCCGCCAGCACCGCCAGCGCACCCACCGGCGTCTTCAACTCGTGACTGATGTTGGCCACGAAGTCGGTGCGCACCGCATCCAGGCGTGCACGTTCGCTGAGGTCGTCGACGATGGCCATCGCCCCAGCGCCGTTCAGCGGGATCGCGCGGATAAGGAGCACCCGCGGTGGCGGGCCGAACAACTCGAGCCGTTGCTCTCCCGAGCGTCCGGCGATGGCAGCGGTCAACAGCCGCTGAACTGCTTCGTCGACGAGCACATCGCTGTGACCACCGACTGCGGCAGACCGGTTCCGAAGGACTGTCGCGCCATTCGCGTCGGCCAACACGATGCCGGTAGGGACCGCATTGAGGCTTGCGGTGAGACGCTCGACTTCACGCTCCGCCGCTTCCCGCCGGGACTGTTCCTTGTCAAGTTCGCGTTGACTGCGATCGGTATCTCCACGGAGGAAGCGGCTCACGAATCCTCTGACAGATCACCTGGGGCGGGCACGAACAGGCTTCCGGTCTCATCGGCACCCGCCCGCGCCGGCTTGCGATGGTCGGGCACCCAGCCGGTGACGACGAAGCGCACCCGCTCGGCGATGTTGACCGCATGGTCACCGATGCGTTCGTAGAAGCGGGCAACGTAGGCCAGCTGCATCGCCAGTTGCAGGTCGACCGGGTTCTGCGCTTGGTTCTGTGTCTCGAAGATCGCTTGGATGAACTGCTTCTGCAGCGCGTCGAGAAACGCATCCATATCGACCACGGCTGCAGCCTTGGACTCGTCGTTCTCCACGAACGCCTCGATCGCCGAGGTCCACAGTTGCTGCGCCTGCTCGCCCATCCGACCGATGAGCCCGCGCAACTTGGGATCGAGCGCGTGACCGTAGATGCGACGAGCAACTTTGCAGATGCTGCCCGCGAGATCTGCGCTGCGCTCGACTTCGGCAATCATCTTCAGCAGTGCGACCACATGGCGCAGCTCGGTGGCCACCGGAGCCTGCAGCGCAAGAATGCGGATGCAGTGCTCTTCCAGGTCGACACAACGTTGGTCGATCTCGGCATCGCCGCGGATCAACAACTCGGCGCCTTCCAAGTCACCATCAAGCAACACCGCGGTCGCTCGCGGCACCAACTCGGCCACCAGCGCCGCAAGTCGTGCCAGTTCAGCGCGAGCCGACTCGAGATCGTTGTGATAACTCTTGCGCAGCTCGTCCATCAGCCGAACCTTCCTGATACGTAGGCCTCGGTGCGCTCATCCTTGGGCGTCGAGAAGATGTTGGCCGTCTGGTCGTACTCGACGAGCACGCCAGTACGACGGTCGCTCTGCGTGTTGACCTCGGTGGTGAAGAAGGCGGTGCGATCGCTGACGCGACCCGCCTGCTGCATGTTGTGCGTGACGATGATGATCGTGAATCGATCCTTGATGTCGCGCATCAGATCTTCGATGCGTGCTGTCGCGATGGGGTCGAGCGCCGAACACGGTTCGTCCATCAGGATCACTTCCGGCTTGACCGCGATGGCGCGGGCGATACACAGACGCTGCTGTTGGCCACCCGACATGCCGAGAGCAGATGTCTTCAAGCGGTTGTGCACCTCGTCCCACAACGCGGCACCACGCAGCGACTCCTCGACAATGTCGTCGAGCTCGCTCTTGCTCTTGATGCCGTTCACTCGCGGGCCGAAGGCGACGTTGTCGTAGATGCTCTTCGGGAACGGGTTCGGGCGCTGGAACACCATGCCGATGCGGCGGCGAACCTCGGTGGCCGACACATCTGCGCCGTACAGATCGACACCGTGGTACAGCACCTGGCCGCCCACCTTGGCCGAGTCGATCTCATCGTTCATCCGGTTCAGGCAGCGCAACACTGTCGTCTTGCCGCAACCCGAAGGTCCGATGAAGGCCGTGATCTCGTTCTTGCGAATACCCAACGTCACGTCGCGCACTGCACGGAACGCTCCGTAGTGCACATCGAGGTCGTTCAACTCGAAGACGATTCCCGGCGATGCAGGGCTGGCGGTGGGTGATGCGGGGTCGGGTTCGACCGCCATCTGGGCCTCCTGGGTGGATGCGATGGGGTGTGACGTAGTCATCTCAGCGCCGCTTCTGGTAGGCGCTGGTGACGAGTCGGGCGATGATCGTGAACAGGAACGCGATAGCGACGAGTGTGAAGGCTGCGCCCCACCCACGTTCCTGCGGGCCGGGCAGTACTTCCCCCGCGTTGCGGAAGATCTGCGCCGAGAGTGTGGTGTTGGCTCCGCTGAAGATGTTCAGGTTGGCCTTCTTCGTGATCAACCCGATGGTGAACAACAGTGGTGCGGTCTCGCCAGCGGCGCGAGCGACCGCCAGCAGGCATCCGCTGACGACACCGGGCAACGCCGAGGGCAGCACGATGGTGAGCACCGTGCGCCCCTTGCGTGTCCCCAGCGCATAACTGGCCTCACGCAAGTGATCGGGAACGAGCCGCAGCATCTCCTCGGTGGAGCGAATGACCACTGGCAGCATCAGACACGCGAGCGCCAGCGAGCCGCCCACGCCAGACAGTCCGAACCGCAGCGTGAAGATGACATAGACGAACAGGCCCATCACGATGCTGGGGACGCCGGTCATCACGTTGGAGAGAAAGCGCACCACCTGTGCCGGCTTGCTCTGGCGTCCGTATTCGTGCAAGTAGACCGCGCCGAGGATGCCCAGTGGAATCGCCAGCAGCGACGCTGCACCGGTGATCACCAACGTGCCGATGATGGCCGGGCCCATACCCGGGCCCACCACGCGTGTGCGTCCGGGAATGCCTTTGGTGAACCAGGCCGGGAAGTCGCGGAACACAATGCCAGCGCCCTTGGACACCACCGTCCCGATCACTGCGATCAGCGGTATGAGGATGACGATGAACGCGAGGAACATCAGCGCCACCATGAGTTGACTCTTCGTCGACCGCCACGAACGCTTCGTGCGCAGGTCGAGCGCCAACTGCTCGGCACCGACACGGTTGAGGGTGGTACTCATATGCCCCTCGTCTTCTTCATCGAACGGTTGACGACTGTGGTGGCGATGACATTCACCAGGATCGTCATCACGAACAGCGTGACCGCCATGGCGATCAGCGCCGACTTCTTGAGTACGTCGGCCTCACCCCATTCGGCGGTGATGACCGCTGGCATCGAGTTGCCACCGGCAAATACGTTGAGACCGATGCGGCCGGTTGCGCTGCCGATGACAAGGGCGACAGCAATCGTCTCGCCCATCGCTCGCCCGAGACCGAGCATGACAGCTCCGACGAGACCGCCCTTGGAGTGCGGCAGCACCGCCCCACGGATCATCTCCCAGCGGGTGGCACCGAGGGCCAACGCCGCTTCCTTCTCGTTCTGCGGGGTGGTCTGGATGACCTCCCGCGAGAGCGACACGATGATCGGCGTGATCATCACCGCAAGGATGATTCCGGCAGTGAAGAACGAGCGCCCTTGTGGGTTCGGACCGAACACCGAGCCGAGAACCGGGACACCGTCGAACGTGGACGACATCCACGTGTAGAAACCTTTGATGTGCACTGAGAGCACCAGCACACCCCACAACCCGAACACGACCGACGGCACGACGGCCAGTAGGTCGATCACATAGGTCATGGTGCGCTGCAACCAGCGAGGCGCCACCTGGGTGATGAACAGCGCGATCCCCAGGCTGAGCGGCACGGAGATCACCAGCGCGATACACGCCGTGTACACCGTGCCGAAGATGTAGGACAAGATGCCATAGACCTGCTCGGGCGGATTCCAGGTACGACTGGTGAAGAAGTCGAGCCCCATGTGCGACCACGCATCGGTGCTGCGGTTCACCATCGTGTAGGTGACCAGGCCGAGTACCAGCAACACCAGGCCACCGGCCAGGTACGCAGTGGACTTGAACGCCCGGTCGGCGCTTCCACCCGAGGCATGTAAGCCGCGCTCAAGGGTGGCGATGTCGTTACCGGTGACCGAGGACGTGTCCGGAGAAGGCGAGGAAGTGTTGATCGCTGTCATGGGTTCGTGGAGCCCTTGTGAGCACAGTACAGGACGGGTGGCCAGGCATTACGCCCGGCCACCCGCCCCACGCTGTCAGGATGTTTGCTCTCAGCCGATCTGCAGCGTGTCGAGCTGAGCGAGGGCCTTGGTGGCCAACTCGGCGGGCAACGGTGCGTAGTTCACCGTCGAGGCGAGGGTCTGGCCATCGGTGAGGATGAACTTCAGGAACGCCTTGAGGGCTTCGCCCTTGGCGGCATCGGTCTGCACCTTGTAGGCGATGATCCACGTCTGAGCGGCGATCGGGTAGGCGGCGTCGCCGTCGGCCCAGATGGCGCTGTAGGTCAGGTTGTCGGCGATCTTGGCTCCTGCGGCAGCAGCCGAAGCACCCTCGAGCGACGGGGCGACGAACTTGCCGGCGGCGTTCTCGATGGAGGCCATCTGCAGGCCACCGTCGGTGGCATCCGAGAAGTCGACGTAGCCGATGGCGCCGTCGGTGCTCTTCACGATCTGAGCCACGCCAGCGTTGCCCTCACCAGCCTGGGTGTCAGCAGCCCACTGCACGGTGGAGTCGGTGCCGAGCGTCCAGATGGCGCCCTTGTCCTTGCCGACCGACTTCTCCAGGAACTTGGTGAAGTTGCCGGTGGTGCCGCTCGAGTCGCTGCGGTGAACAACGGTGATGGCCGTGTCGGGCAGGGTCACGCCGGTGTTCTCGGCGGCGATGGCCGCGTCGTTCCACTTGGTGATCTGACGCTGGAAGATCTTGGCGATCGTGGTCGGGCTGAGCTGCAGACCGTCAACGCCGCTGAGGTTGTAGCTCACCGTGATGGGGGCAACGACCGTCGGGAAGTACAGCACTTCGCCGCCCTTGTAACCGGCGAGGTCAGCATCCTTGATGGTGCCGTCGGTACCGGCGAAGGCGACAATGCCGTCGGCCAGATCCTGACGACCCTTGCCGGAACCGCCGCCGGCGTAGTTGATCGTGACGCCACTGTTGGCTTCGGTGAAGGCGGCGATGGCCTCTTCGTAGTACGTCTTGGGGAAGGTGGCGCCGGAGGCATCGAGGGTGGCCTCGAGCTTCACCGGGGCCTCGGTGACGACGGGGGCGTCGGTCGACGAGGCTGCGGGCGTGGTGGTCGTCTCCGCCGTCTTGTCGTCGCTGCAGGCCACTGCAACGAGCGAGAGGGAAACGATGCCAGCGAGTACGAGTCGCCGAGTCTGGGTGTTCACGTGGTGTTCTCCTGTTGTTGGGGTGTCAACGTGTACAGACGGTAAACAACCAACGTGTCGCGCTGCTCGCGATCAGGTGAACGAGAGGTGAACAGCGCCGAAACTCAGAGAGCAGGCGCCCACTCTCTGTGGGTACTACGCCCGTTGGCGCTCGTTCACCCACTGATACAACCGAGCCTGCGCATCGCCATCGTCGAACGACTCCGGTCCCACCCGATGCCACACACCATCGGCGTCGAGTTCGTGGCGCACGATGTCGTCCGCGAGATCGAACTCGATCACCTGATCGAGCCACGCGATGTGCTTCGGGTGCACCACGGGAACGAGCACCTCGATACGGCGATCGAGGTTACGGCCCATCCAGTCGGCGCTGCCGATGAGGAACAGCGGTACATCACCCTCGCCGTGCTCGAAGCGAACGATACGCGAATGCTCCAGGTAGCGGCCCAGGATGCTGCGCACGGTGATGTTTTCGCTGAGGCCCGGCACACCTGGCTTCAGACAGCACAACCCGCGGATCAGCAGTTCGACCTTCACCCCAGCACTGCTGGCTCGGTAGAGCGCGTCGATCATCTCCTCGTCGGCAATCGAGTTCAGCTTGGCGACGATGCGCCCTTCGGTGCCGAACTGAATCTCGTTCTCGATCAGGTCGAGCAACTGGGTGCGCAGATCGTTCGGCGCCACCAGCAGCGACTGAAACTCGACCGCACGGCTGTAACCGGTGAGGTGGTTGAACAAGCTGGTGACGTCGGCGCCGACCGATTTGTCGCACGTGAGAAAGCCGACGTCCTCGTAGGTGCGTGCCGTCTTGGAGTTGTAGTTGCCGGTGCCGATGTGGCAGTAGCGGCGCAGGCCATCGTCGTCGTTGCGCACCACGAGTACACACTTGGCGTGCGTCTTGAGGCCCACCAAGCCGTACACCACGTGGACACCAGAGCGTTCCAGCGCCTTGGCCCAGCCAACATTGGTGGCCTCGTCGAAACGAGCCTTCAACTCCACCAACACGGCCACCTGCACACCGCGTTCAGCGGCCCGCATCAGGCTGCGAGCGATGGGGCTGTCGCCGCCGGCGCGGTAGAGCGTCATCTTGATGCTCTGCACCTTCGGGTCGTCGGCCGCCTGCGCGATGAAGTTCTCAACGCTGCTGGCGAAGCTCTCGTACGGGTGGTGCACCATCAGTGCCCGCTCGCGGATGACGGAGAAGATGCTGCGGTCCTGGCTCTCGGCGCGCAAGATGCGGCCAGCCGTCATCGGCGGCCACGCCTCGTCCTTCAACTCCGGAAGATCGAGTGCATGGAGCTGAAACAAGCAGGTCAGGTCGAGCGCATTGCGGTGCACCGTCACATCGGCGTGGGCCAGGTCGAGTTCACGCACCAGGAGATCCAGCATCTCCGGACTGATGCCCTGCTGCACTTCCAGGCGCACTGCGCGACCGAAGCGTCGGCGGCGTAACTCCATCTCCACTGCGGCCAGCAGATCGTCGGCCTCTTCCTCTTCCAGCGTGAGGTCGGCGTTGCGCGTGACACGGAAGACGGCGTGCTCTTCCACGACCATCCCGTTGAACAACGTGTGCAACTGCGCGGCGATGATCTGTTCGACCGGCACGAACCGCTCACCGTCGGGCAACGCGATCAGGCGCGGCAACAGGTTTGGCACCTTCACGCGGGCAAAGCGGCGCTCACCGGTGTCGGGGTCGCTGACCATCGCCGCCAGGTTCAGCGCCAAGTTGGAGATGTACGGGAACGGGTGCGCTGGATCCACTGCCAGTGGGGTGAGCACCGGGAAGATGCGCTCGTCGAACAGCCGCACCAGATACGAATGATCGAGCAGGCTGAGCGACTGCCAGTCGACCAACCGCACACCATGGCCGTTGAGTTCCAGCAACAGGCGGTCGAGCACGGACTCCTGATCGACGACGAAACGATCGGCCGCCTCGGCAATCTCGTGCAACTGCACCTGCGGGCTGAGACCGTCGGGCGCGGGGTGGGTGACGCCGGCGGCCACCTGATCCTTCAGGGCGGCGACACGCACCTGGAAGAACTCATCGAGGTTCGCCGAGCAGATGGCGGCGAACTTCAGCCGCTCGAGCACGGGGATGCCGCGTTCGTCGGCCAGCGACAACACTCGTCGGTTGAACGCCAGCCAACTCAGCTCACGGTTGAGCAGGCGCCGTGACATGTGGCTGCGTCAGCCGGCCTCGGCCAGGCCGAGGTCCCATTCCAAACTGATGCGCTCGCGCTCGGCATCGCGCACGATGCGCTCGCGGTTGCGACGGAACTGCGGGTCGTCACGCGGCAGCAGCACCAGACGGGCCAGCGCACGGGCGCGGAACTCTTCGATCACGGTGCGGTCGCCGTGGTCGAAGTAGATCTCCCAGTGGGGCGACACGGGCCCGAGGTACACGATGCGGGCGTGGGCCCGCGGCGACTCGTTGGCGATGTCGGTCATGACGCTCTCCTGCCGGTGTGGAGCCCTGTCGGGCGACGGCTCAAGGAGTCTAGCGGCGCCTATGCGCACCGTGACGGGCACATATGGCCTTCAGCGGGGCTTCAGCGGGCAGCTCATCGCTTCAGCTGAGCTTCAGCCAGTTCCGTGGGGCATGGGTCACAATGCATTCATCGGGCATGCCGCCCCTGCTAGACCAAATGGTGACTCAGGAACCACATCACCCACTGGAACGTCACAACCAGTGAACGTGGTGTGTCACACGAGTCGTCGGGCTATGTGCGGGCGCACCAAATGAGCCGTGAAACCCCCCTTTCACGGCCAAGAAGGAGAGGCGCATGCAATCCATATCCCCCTCGGCTGACAGCGACTCCACCTCAGCGTGGATGAGCCTCGGTAACTGCCGCAACTATCCGCCAGCAACGTTCTTCCCCAGCGATGGGGTCGGCGTCGACCGGGCCCGGAAGATCTGCAACGGATGCCCGGTGCTCGACACGTGTCTGGAGTACGCCCTCGACCAACGCATCGAACACGGTGTGTGGGGTGGGTGCAGCGAACGTGAGCGCCGTCGCATTCTGAAGCGTCGCCGCGTCGAAGTCTCCGCCGGCTAACAACCACCACCGAATACGTGCACGACGCCGGTCGCCCAAGGGCGCCGGCGTCGTGTCGCGTTCGGAACTGTGTCGATCAGCGAGGCTGATCAGGCTTCAGCCATCAGGCTTCGTCGGGGGTCTCGGTCTTCTCGACCTTCTCGGCCTTCGCAGCCTTCGCCGCTTCCTTCTGGCCGTCGGCCAGGCCGTCCTTGAACTCTTTCTGCGCCTTGCCCAGGTTCTTGGCCAGCTTCGGCAACTGCGAGCCACCGAACAGCACGAGGACAACGACGAGGATGAGGATGATTTCGGGCGGATCGAGCATCAACAGCATTGGAGGGACGCTATCAGGTCAGGTGGTCGTGCGGCAGTCGGACGTCAGCCGACCTTGCGGTTGGCCTGGGCACGCTGACGGCGCAAGCGGCGACGCTCGCGCTCGGACAGGCCGCCCCAGATACCGAACTTCTCACCGTTGACGAGTGCGTATTCCAGGCAGTCGTTGCGCACGACGCAACCACGACACACTTCTTTCGCCTCGCGGGTGGATGCACCGCGTTCGGGAAAGAAGAGATCGGGATCAACGCCGAGGCAGTTTGCCTGATCCTGCCAGTTGCCTTGGATTTCGGATGTGGTTTCGATGTGCATGCGATGTGGCCCCCCTGCTCATCAGGCCTTGCTGGGGTGTCACTCGACACCCCTGTAATTACATGGTTGTGATTCTCGCCTACCACAACCCCTTCGCGCAAGAGGGGATTTCGGAATAGTTCTGAGCGGGCATTTCGCGTGAAGCCGCGCGCGTCGACGCCGCCCCCCGATTTCGGGTGGCGGCCGTCGCTCTCAGCGTGACCCTTCTCCGCGATTTCCCTCGCTTCCCAGGTGCGAGTGCCTGCCCACCGGTGCGAGTGGGTGGACGCCGGCCCGAGTGCCACGGGCGCGCCC
>CAIXHI010000113.1 GCA_903919215.1 uncultured Acidimicrobiaceae bacterium | reverse complement strand
GCGCAGACAGACCGCCGAGGGCGAACGGCACGCGTGGCGATGAGATCCGGATGACCCAGCCCATCACCACGGCACCGATCGGAGTGCTGCCGAACCAGGCCATCTGGTGCAAGGCCATCACCCGCCCTTGCATGGCTGGCTCGGTGGCCTGCTGTACGGCCACGGTGTTCACCGACTGGAACGCCGCCGAGGCGAAGCCCATCGGGATGGTCATCGCCACGAACCACCAGTAGCCGGGCATCAACGAGAGTGCGAGTAATCCAGCTCCGAAGCCGACGAGCACAATCGTCAGCGTGCGTTGTGGGTCGGGCTGCCCACCGGCGATGTAGACGCCACCGAGGATCGAACCGATGGCGCTGACGCTCATCACTGTGCCGACGGAGCCGGGACCGAGATGGAAGCCGAAGTGCACTATCGAGGGGAACGTGGTCCCGAAGTTCAGGGCGATCGTGCCGACGACGGTCATTACCAACAGCGGCCGCGCGACATCGGGGTGCGAGCGCACGTAGGCGAACCCCTCGCGCAACTTGCCCTTTGCCCGCCCGGCGAGCGGTCGCGCGATGAGCTCGTGAACACGCAGGGCCAGCAACGCCCCGATCACCACGAGGTACGAAGCGGCGTTGAGATAGAAGCACACCGGTACGCCGACCGTGGCGATGAGGGCACCGGCGAGAGCGGGGCCGATGAGCCGGGAGGCAGCCGCGATCGTGCCGTTGGCAGCGACAGCGTTGGACAGCATCCCCGGGCCGACGAGCTGGAACAGGATTGCCTGCATCGTCGGTCGTTCGACGGCCAGCACGAGGCCGAGCATGGTGGTGAGTGCGTAGATCCACCAGATCGTGACATGGCCCGTCGCGACGACGATGCCGAAGGAGAGGGCGAGCAGACCGGACGCGCCGGATGTGGCGATGAGCAGCTTGCGGTTGTCGATCCGGTCGGCCAGCACGCCGGCCGGTGCGCCCAGCACAAGCATTGGGAGGAACTGCAGCGCCACCGCGATCCCGAGTTGGTCGCTGCGGTTGGTGATGTCGAGGACCAGCCATGCGACGGCGAGCGTTTGTGCCCACGAACCGACACTGGAGATCGTCTGGCCGATGAAGAACAGTCGGAAGTTGCGGTTGCCGAACGCTGCGAATCGCCGTGGCGTGCCAGCGGTGCTCACACGAGGGGCCAGGGGTAGCGGCGGCCGCTGGGGTCGGTGGGGAGCGCTCCCTGATCGACCAGCCACTGTGCACGCTCCTGCACGGCCACTGCCTCCTCGTCGTTCAACAGCGCGGCCACGTCCAGCGGCACTGATGCCGCGATGCGGCGGGCAGCGTCCAGCAAGTGTTCGGGCAACGATTCACCGCCGAACTCCCACACGACGGTGCGCAGCTTGAACTCGGCGGCGAAGCACAGGCCGTGGTCGATACCCCACAGGCCATCGGCGTCGTCGATCAGCACGTGCCCGCTCTTGCGGTCGGTGTTGTTGGCGATGAAGTCGAACGCGGCGAAGTCGCGCAGACGATCGTGTAGGTCTTCCCGATTCTCGTAGATCGTGAAGTAGTGCTGCTGGTGATCGGCGTTGACGAACCACTGCACGCTGCCCTCGCCGACCGGTCCGTCGCGGATGATCGTCGGCGGTACGAGATGCAGATCCATGGCCTCGCTGAGCAGGTACGCAGCGAGTTCGCGACGATGGAGGCCGGGTTCGAAATCCCACAACGGACGCTCACCACGCAGCGGCTTGTAGATACCTTGTCCGACTGCGCTGCCGTCGATCAGCAGGTTGACGAGGAACGTCGCGTTGCTGCTCCAGGGCATGCGGCCCTCGATGTCGATCTCGGCCGACGCGAGCAGCTCCAACAGATCGGGCGAACCCGCGGGGATCAGTTCATCCGCGGGCATGAGTGCCCGTCCGGGTCGATCGGCCGAGTGCACCACATACAGCTCGGGCGCCCGGCGGCCACCACCTGATCGGTGTGCAGACAGAAGGCGTGCGCCTGGTGGCGGGTGATGAACACGCGCAACTTGCTGCGGTCATCGTCATCTTCGTCGACGATCGGTTCGCCCTCTTCGTCGAACTCGATGATCTCTTCCAGTTGCACCAGGACTCGGTCGCTACTGCGGTCGTAGCCCAGTCCCACGGGGCCGAGCACGAACGCGGCATCGGTGGCGTCGGCAAGCTGCATGGCAGCCGCAATCGGCTTCTCGGTAGGCGCCGGCAGATCGTGCAGGATGCGCCGCAAATGTTCGGCGACCGCTGCCGCCTGCTGCTTCTCGCACTTGACAGTGACACGCGTGGCGCCGCGCCGGGCCTGGATGAAGAACGTGCGCGCGCCCGGTTGACCGACCGCACCCACCGTGAAGGCATCCACCTCGTCGAAGTCGTAGAACACACTCATCGCTGCCTCACGACGGCCGAAGCTCGGCCAACGATCCACCGGTGGAGTTGACAGTGAGCACCACCGGAGCGCCCATGCCGTAGGCGATGGCGCTGACCGAGCAGGTGCTGATGACGATGCGTTGGAACAGATCGATGTGGGTGCCCATCGCATGCGCGACTGCGGCTTT
Organism: uncultured Acidimicrobiaceae bacterium; assembly: GCA_903919215.1. GTDB lineage: Bacteria > Actinomycetota > Acidimicrobiia > Acidimicrobiales > Ilumatobacteraceae > UBA668. The sequence continues at coordinate 159 of CAIXHI010000113.1, read as the reverse complement.
GATGGGGTCGGCGTGCGAAACGCACACGATGGTGCCTCCCGGGTGAGCGGCGCGCAGACGGTCGAGCGCACCGACGATGCGGGTCTGCATCGCGGTGAAGCTTTCGCCACCGGGGAACGTGAACGTGCTGGGGGCACGTTGCACCGTGTTCCACTCGGG
>CAIXHI010000112.1 GCA_903919215.1 uncultured Acidimicrobiaceae bacterium | reverse complement strand
GGAGATCGCAGCAGTCAACGTGGTCTTGCCGTGGTCGATGTGACCCATCGTGCCGATGTTGACGTGCGGCTTAGTGCGCTCGAATTTCGCCTTGCTCATGGGAGGCCTTCTCCTGTGACGTGGTGTGGATGTGTTTGCTTTGTAGCGGCGACCGGTCTCGAACCGGTGACCTTCCGATTATGAGCCGGATGCTCTGACCAACTGAGCTACGCCGCCAGGTTTGGTCGAGCCCTCTGTCGGAGTCGAACCGACGACCTACGCCTTACCATGGCGTTGCTCTACCTACTGAGCTAAGAGGGCCTAGGCGCGCGGGAATACCGCAAACCGAGTGCGAATGATAGCGGCGAGTCTCGCCGCGCGGCCACGGGATTCCGGGTTTCGCGAACTACATTCGCCACGTGGCCATCATCACCCTCCGCCTTGCCACGCCGGCCGACGCCGAGCAGATCCGCGAGATCTACAACTACGAGGTGCTGCACACCACCGCCACGTTCGACCTGGTACCACGCTCGCTGGACGAACAACAGCAGTGGTTGGCCGAGCGTTCGGGGGCCTTTGCCACCCTCGTTGCGATCGACACAGACGACCCCGACGGCGAGGTCGTGGGCTTCGGGGCGCTCTCGCCGTACAAGGAACGCGCCGCCTACCGCACCAGCGTCGAGGACTCCGTGTACATCCGCCGCGACCGCAACGGTCAAGGAATTGGGCGCCTGGTGCTCTCCACGCTCATCGAACAGGCTGCCAACTCCGGGTTCCACGCAATGTTCGCCCGCATCAACTCGGCGGGCGAAGCCTCGATCGCGCTGCACTCGCGGTGCGGTTTCGAGCTGGTGGGCGTCGAACGTGAAGTCGGTCGCAAATTCAACCGCTGGCACGACGTGACGTTGATGCAGCGCCTGCTCTAGAGGGCGAGCCCCAGCGACTCACCTTCTGCGGCGAGGCCCAACCAGCGCTCCTCGGCCTGATCGACCGCGACTTGCGCCGCCGCCAGTCGTTCGCCGATGGCCGCCATCTCACGGTGGTCGAGTGCGTTCTGCAGCTCGACGGTGACCGCCGCCAGCTTCGTGGTGGCGCTTGCCAGGTCTTTTTCGGCCTTCTCCAGCATTCGCCGCAGTGTGGAGGCGCTCTTGGTGCCAGCGGGCTTGGATGCGACCACAGCGGGGGCTGTAGGCGTCAATCTGCCGGTCTGCTGCGGAATGGTCGACTGCGCCTGATGCTCGGCCAACCAGACGGCAACACCGCCACGGATCCATCGTGCACCGCCCTGACCATCGAGGGCCAGCAGTTCCTCGGTGACCCGGTCGAGGAACGAGCGGTCGTGGCTGACCGTGACAACGATTCCCGGCCAGTCGTCGAGGAAGTCCTCCAACGCGCGCAGCGTGTCGAGGTCGAGGTCGTTGGTCGGTTCGTCGAACAACAGCACGTTGGGTTGTTCGACCAGGGTGAGCAGCAGTTGCAGCCGACGGCGCTCGCCACCGCTGAGCGTGCCGATGGGGGCGAACTGGGCATCGCCGTCGAACCAGAACCGCTTCATCAGGATCACGTCGGCCAGCGATGGTTCGCCCTTGTTG
>CAIXHI010000111.1 GCA_903919215.1 uncultured Acidimicrobiaceae bacterium | reverse complement strand
TCGTCGCTCGCACCGTGAGCACACCGATCGGACCGTTGACTGTGTATGCCGCATCGTCGCTGCACGCCGTCAACCACGCCGTCCGCATGCTGGCGCTCGGTCTCTGGGTGGGCCTGCCGTCGCTCACACTGTTCGCTGGAATTGGGATCTGGCTCGTCGTGGGCAGGTCGCTCTCGCCGGTTGAACAGATGCGCCGCGAGGTCGCCGCTATCCGCCGACCTGAGCAGCGAATCTCGGCTGGCGCACGTGCGATCGAACTCGACGGGTTGGCCACGACGATGAACGATCTGCTGGATCGTGTCGACCAGGCCGCTGCCGTTCGCCGGCGGTTTCTCGCCGACGCGTCGCACGAGCTGCGGAGCCCACTTGCATCAGCGCGTACGCAACTGGAAGTGGGGCTTGCGTACCCGGCGGCTACTGACTGGCCAGCCACCGCTCACGAGGTGATGGTGGACATCGAGCGTTTGCAGGCGCTCGCCGGTGAACTGCTGGACCTGGCGCGAGTGGAGTCGAGCGAGCGAGCACTGACGCCGGAGCCGGTCGACCTCGACGAGCTGATCGGCGACGAGGTGGCCCGCTACGCCGACCAGCGCGTCACCACCGACCTGGCTCCTGCGCAACTGATGGCCGACCGTCGACTGCTCGTGCGACTCATCCGCAACCTGATCGACAATGCTGTGCGCCACGCGGCAGCGGTGATCACCGTCACGTTGACGAGCACGGCATCGGGGATCCGACTGCGGGTGTGGAACGACGGCCCGCCGATCGCCCCGGCCGACCGCGAGCGGGTGTTCGCAGCGTTTACTCGCCTCGATGAGGCGCGGGCCCGTGACGACGGAGGAGCGGGTCTCGGGCTGTCGATCGCCCGGCGTGTCTGCGAGGTGCACGGTGGCACCCTCACCGTCGACGACTGCATGGTCGGCGCCGCGTTCGTTGCAATGTTCCCGATCAGTCCCAGCGGAACAGGCGAGCGGCCAGCAGCGGCGTGACCGCGGCCCACACGGCGAGCACGATCCAGCTGGTGCCAGGCTGATTGCCGTTCCCCCCGAGTGTTTCGCGCAGCACATCGGCCAAGGCTCCGCTGGGCAGTGCGTGGGCGACCGCCCGGATGGCGCCCGGCAGTTTGGCGAACGGAATCACCATGCCGCCGAGCAACAGCAGGACGAGGTACAAGCCGTTGAGTGCCGCGAGGTTGATTTCGCCGCGTAGACGACCGGCCATGGTGAGCCCGATACCGGCGAACGCCATGGTGCCGACCAGTACCGCGGCGATCGCCAGCGGCCAGTTCGTGGACTGCGGCGACCAGCCCAACGCATAGGCCACTGGGACGAGCACGGCGAACTGCACCAACTCGACGACCGCCACAGCGGCGATCTTGGCGGCGATGAGGCGCGAACGACCCAGCGGTGTGGCCCCGAGCCGTTTCAACACGTGGTACGTGCGCTCGAAACCGGTGCCGATCCCGAGGCTGACCATCGAAGTGCTCATCACCGCGAGCGCCAGCACGCCGGGGGCCAGGAAGTCGATCGGCTCCTTCGTGCCGGTGGGCAGTACGTCGACGAGGCTGAAGAACGACAGCAGCAGCACCGGGATGCCGAGCGTGAGGAGCAGCTGCTCTCCGTTGCGGCGCACGACCTGCAGTTCGGCGATGAGTTGGGC